>NZ_VRUT01000186.1:0-8158 GCF_008039465.1 Methylobacterium sp. WL120
CGGTGAGCAGCGGCTGCTGCCACGAGGCGGTGACGAACGACTGCGCGGCCAGGTTGTAGACCTCGTCCGGCTGCACGGCCTGAACGATCCGGGCGAGGCTCGACAGGTCGAGCAGGTTGCCGTCGTGCAGTTCGACGTCGTTCTCGATCCCGAGCCACTTCAGCCGGTGGTCGAACACCCCGGCATGGCTGGAGCGCCGCACCACCCCGTGCACCGCGTAGCCCTTCGACAGCAGCAGCTGCGCCAGATACGCCCCATCCTGCCCGGTGATGCCGGTGATCAGCGCGCGCTTGCTGGTCATGTGGTCGCCCTTTGTCTCTCGTGCGATTTGAAGAAGCTATCGCCGCGGCTAGGTCGATCGAGCCTGCGCGTCAAGCAAAGCCTGCATTCCCCGCAGGGCCGTTCAAGGGAAGCCGTATTAGGCAGCGTGCCTGTTTTTGGCCAAGCCTGTCGGGTTTTGATGACCGATCGGGGCGTTTCAAAGAACCTAAAGCCCGGCTTTGCGTAGGGCTGCCAAGGCCTGCGGGCTTAACCCCAAGGAAATGGTGGTGTGATTTTTGCGCAGGATTACGTACCGGCGCTAATACAGGTGGCTCTCGACGAGCTAGTGAGCGCGACAGAATGCCAGAAGAGCCTCTGGGTCGGCCTATGAAAGAGAGAGGTTGGTGATCGCATGGGCGATTTCCCAGCTAATTTGTTCCGCCTTCTTGCGTGTCCGCTCGATCCGTAGATCTGGGCAGCGTCTGGGCATCCAACATGATCCGCGCATTTGCGGTTGATGCTCACTTACCTGCCGGATCTCAATGCAACCGTGCCTCTTCGCGATGATCCGTGCTTTGCGGATCAAATCGGGGCGGACTTGCGCTTAAGAGATGATGAAGTAGCCCCACCAACCGCCTTCAGCGCCGTGACCGTTGAGAGGTCGCCACCGGAAAGAATGAAACGCGTTGATCGCCCCTTGCTTTGACGGAGATGTCCTGCGAGGGCGTTGAAAGCCTTTTCGAGCAAGATGCTGTGATGATGTGTAACCTGAGGTCATAGTAGAGCAGGAGCTTGATAGAAAAACATCAAAACTCTAGGCCCAAGTCATGCCCCGAATTTGACATTGCTTTATATAAATATAAATCTGTCCATCTCTGATTAATATCCGTAGCAATCGAAAAATTTACTAGTCCGGGTAAAGATAAAAATTAAATCACGGCGTATAAATCCTACATGGCCCGCTATTTAGTTAACAAAATGATGTCGTGTAATGAAATTGCTATAGAGCGTGCGGACGGTACTTGAGATCAGTGAGATCGA
The DNA here is from genome assembly GCF_008039465.1 of Methylobacterium sp. WL120. Lineage (NCBI taxonomy): Bacteria > Pseudomonadati > Pseudomonadota > Alphaproteobacteria > Hyphomicrobiales > Methylobacteriaceae > Methylobacterium > Methylobacterium sp. WL120. Next base: position 1,303 of record NZ_VRUT01000186.1, read on the forward strand.
CACTCAAAATGCTGTAGGTAACAGGATCATAAAATTTCATCAAATTGATGACCAAGTCTTTGGCATCAACTTGTAAAGCCTCCGCCCAGATCCGGTAGCTGTCCGGGGGGGATACGCCCGCGGCCGGTCTCGATCTGCGAGATAAAGGTGTAGAAGTCCAGGCCGATCAAGGCCGCAAGCTGGCGCTGAGACAGGCCGGCAGCCTCACGCAGTTCACGGACGTAGCGTCCCCCCCCTCACGGCGGAGTTCCTGCACCTCTTCGGAGGCTAACTTGGTTTGTTGTGCATACATTACGTACTCGTCCGGGAAGGTTGGGCTGCCAGAGCACCGCAATCCGTTCGGCCGCGCCTTTGAATAGCAAAGGCAATACGCCCTCCGCTCAGTTCTGTCCGGGCGATTGGTTTGCTTATCCAAACAGGTTTGCACCGCGTTGCTGGCCTTGTGCCCGTCACCACGGTATGGAGCCACTGCGCTCTGGCCTGACGGCTACGGACGGGCAAAATCGCACCGGTTCATTGCCTCTTCCATCCCCGTTGCGAACAGTTGCGAGGCATTGGCCTTTGTCAGGAGAGGCGGCATGTTTCCATTCCGCAAGAGATCTGCCCGCCGCCGTGCCCAGCTGGCCAAAATCGGCGGCTTCAACGAGGCATTTTATCTCTGGAAGTATCCTGACGTCGCGGCCCAGGGTATCGATCCGATGCGTCATTATTTAGAGCATGGTTGGCGCGAAGGCCGCGACCCCTGCGAGTCCTTCAGCACCCAAGGGTATCTCGCGCTTAATCCAAACGTGGATGCCGCCGGCATGAACCCCCTCGTCCATTTTTGGGAAACGGGCCTCGCCGAGGGCCGCTCTGGCTGGCAGATTGACCGCGGCTGATCTCGGGCGGCTCGTCTGGCCGGCCGCGTGCCTTCTTCGCAACAGGCGTCCTTAATTCGAACATATCACTTAGGCAGGGAAACGTCCGCTTCCGAAATCTGTATCGAACTGTCGACTACCCAATTATGTTTCTAGGCCCCGGCGCGGAGACAGCTCTCCCACAAGCAGACTTATCTCAGTGGCATCACACTTGTCTATCTGGATTACAAATTTATGTGATCGAATCGGCAGCTACTGCTTCAAGTTTGAATATCCTCATTCTTGCGGCTGCATCGCTGGAATGATCGTGATAGATAGAAGCGCCTGCGGGTACGCAGATCCGCCGCAGGCCGCTAAAGAACAAGGTCATTGGGTATGAACATGAGGGGTGCGAGCGGTGCGTCTTCGGTCCTGAAAGAGGGGATCAAGACGACGCGCCCTGTCTTCGTGACAGCGATCGTGTTCAGCTTCTTCATCAACCTCCTGATGTTCGTCAGTCCCCTCTACATGCTCCAGGTGTATGATCGGGTGCTGTCGAGCCGCAACGTCACGACGCTCGTAGGTATCACTCTGATCGCGGCCTTTGCGCTCGTGGTCTACGCGCTTCTCGAGATGCTGCGCTCGCGCATTCTTGTGCGGGCTGGAATGCTATTTGACGAGAAGATTGCCAGCCCGATCTTCTCGGCGGTCCATCGAGGGAGTTTACGAAATCCTGAAGGTGGCCACGGCATCGCATTGCGCGACGTCGACACGGTGCGTGAGTTTCTCACGGGCAGTGGGCTTCTCGCCTTCTGCGACGCACCCTGGACGCCGGTCTTCCTGCTCGCCTGCTTTGTCCTGCACCCCTGGTTCGGCTGGATGGCGATCGTCGGCGGGCTCATCATCTTTGGTCTGACCCTTCTTAATGAGGTCGCGACCAAGCGCGAACTCGCTGCCGCAAGCCAAGCCAGCAACGCCGCCGGCCAGTACGCGCAGGCGACGCTGCGCAACACCGAGGTGCTGCAGGCGATGGGCATGCTGGGGGCGCTGCGTGGCCTCTGGAGCCAGCGCCACGATGAAGTGCTGGCTTTCCAAGCGCTGGCGAGCGACCGAGCCGGCTTAATTGTTGCGGGGACGAAGTTCGTCCGCATGTTCCTGCAGACGCTAATTCTGGGCGTCGGCGCTTATCTCGCGATCAATCGCGAGATCTCGCCCGGTTCGATGATCGCGGCCTCAATTATCATTGGGCGGGCTCTGGCTCCGGTCGAGCTGCTCATTGCGAACTGGAAAGGGTTCAATGCGGTTCGGGCGAGCTACGGGCGCCTGCAGAAGCTCATTGAGCTCGTTGGACCCGAGCCTGAGCGCATGAACCTACCCCGGCCTAATGGCCAGATCGAGGCCGAGAACCTTTTCGTTGGCGCCCCTGGTAAGACGCAGGTGATCCTTCAGGGTGTCAGCTTCAAGCTCGCGCCTGGTACGGTGGTAGGTGTTGTTGGCCCATCAGCTGCTGGCAAGTCGAGCCTGGCGCGCGCCGTCACAGGCGTTTGGCCGATCGCGCGCGGGGCTTTGCGCATCGATGGCTCGGAGATTACGCATTGGGATCCGCAGGCGCTCGGCCGCCATATCGGCTACCTGCCCCAGGATGTCGAGTTGTTCGCCGGCACGGTCGCGCAGAACATCGCTCGTTTCGACACGATCGACGAGGAAGCAGTGATTGCGGTCGCCAAGAAGGCAGGCTGCCACGAACTGATCCAGAGTCTGGCCGACGGCTACAACACCCAGATCGGTGGCGGCGGCCACGCGCTCTCGGGCGGTCAGCGCCAGCGCATCGCGCTCGCCCGCGCCATGTACGGTAACCCGAGCTTCATCGTCCTTGACGAGCCGAATGCCAGTCTCGACGCGGCGGGCGAGGAAGCCTTGATGCGGGCCGTTCAAGAGTTGAAGCAGATGGGCACCACGATCCTGATCGTGACGCATAAGGTCAACATCCTGTCCGCGGTCGACACGGTGCTGGTGATGAATGCCGGTACCGTTCAGGCCTACGGGCCGCGCGATCAGATCCTCGGCCAGGTGGCGGGCCCACGCTCCGTTCCGTCTCCCGGTGCCGCACCCGTGAACGGACGTCTTGGTATGCAAGACCAGCGCGCGGCCGGGTAGGCTGCGGGCCGACGACAAGGCATCAGGCGACAGGAATTTCGAGACAGCGATGAGCATCAAACTTCCAGCGCTGCGCGCGCGTCTCACGAGCACCACAGCTAAGGTCCAGCAGGGTCTAACTCGCACCGGCCCTGTCGTGGCCGAAGGCGATCCCACGGGGGCTCATCTGCGCCCGGCCAAACCGCCCCGCCTGACGACCTGGAAGCACCACGCGGTCGCCGGATACGCGCTGATTTTCTCGACCTTCGGCGTGATGGGCGCCTGGGCGGCAGTTGCCCGGCTCGACCGAGCGGTGGTTAGCCCCGGCACGATCGCGGTGGAGAATAGCCGCAAGGTCGTGCAGCATTTCGAGGGGGGCATGGTGCGCGAAGTCCTGGTTAAGGAAGGCCAGACCGTGCACGAGGGCGATCTAGTGCTCCGGCTCGACCCCATTCAGGCGAATGCCAGCGTCGACCTCTTCCGCTCCCAGCTTGACGCGACCCTAGTCCAGGAGGCGCGACTCCTGGCCGAGCGGGATAGTCAGGATAGTCTTGAGCTTCCGCCAGAGATCCTGGCGCGTCGTACCGAACCCGGCGTGGCGCGTGTGATTGCCGACCAGGCGGCCCAGCTCAAAGAGCGACGCGGCTCACTCGTCGGACAGATTGAACTCCTCGAGTCGCGGGTGCGCCAGCTGAAGAACGAAATTTCAGGGCTTGGTGTCGAAAAGGCAGCCACTGAGCAGCAGGTTGGCTTCATCAACCAGGAGCTCGTTGGCCTACGCCAGCTGCGCGAGAAAAACCTGATCCCAATGAACCGGCTCCTCTCGATGGAGCGGGAGCGTACGCGCCTTGAAGGCATCATCGGCCGCTCGGTCGCCGACACGGCCAAAGCCGAGAACGGCATCAACGAGACGGGCTTGCAGATCACGCAACTGCGCCAAAAGCTGCAGGAAGAGATCGCCGGCCAACTCTTGGAAGCACGTCAGAGAAGTGCGGAGCTGCGCGAGAAATTTGCGGTTGCTCAAGACGTCCTACGACGTCTCGAGGTGCGTGCGCCCCGCTCAGGGGTTGTGCAAAGTCTCAAGGTTTATACAATCGGCCAGGTTGTGCGCTCAGGTGAGCCTCTGATGGAGATTGTGCCCGACGACGACAAGCTCGTCGTACATGTGCAATTCGCGCCCAACGACCTCGAGACGGTGCATGCCGGGATGCCGGCCGAAATCAAGTTCCCGAGCTTCCACTCGCGACGCATCCCGACGATCCTGGGTAATCTCGAAACCGTCTCGCGCGACCGTCTCATCGATGAGACCACGCGCCAGCCCTATTTTCTTGGCATCGTTCAGATCAGCAAGCTGCAGATTCCCGAGATGATGCAAGGCCGGCTGGTGGCTGGGATGCCGGCCGAGGTCATCGTCACCACGGGTGAGCGCACTGCGCTAAGCTATGTCGTCTCGCCGTTCTTCGAGGCGCTCGGGCACTCGTTTAATGAGCATTGAACGGAACGGGTTTATGATCAGACTCGGCAGCAGAGCTGGGCAAGGCTTGCATCGCGCGGGTTGGGGGCAGAGTTCAGACTAGATAAGCGCCAGTCTCTCGTTGTTACGTCCGGCTCCGATCGCTCAAGGCGACCGGTCTCAACAGGAGATTGCCGAGTTCTACTGCGTGGAGGCTGCTCTAACGCAGGCAGAACCTGCGTATAACTAGTGATCGAGGCCTGAGTGATGAAGGCGATCCCTGGTTAATCTCTTGTCGCTTCGATGGCGACGTGATCATGCACTTCGCGCGGATCGACGACCTTTACGTCGTCGCTTCCGAGGCGTTGGATCGCCCGCTGTGGGGACTTGATTTCCGTGCTTTGCTCAACGCGGTTGCGGCCGAGCACCCGACCCTCGTACCGGTCGCGCGCCAGACCACCCGAGGCAAGACCGGTAATCTCGTGCTGCAGAGGATCGCACCAATCAGCAGGGCCTGAGCGTGCCGCCACGACCGGTGGACGAACAGCGGAGCGACCGACAGGACGATCCCGGCGAAGCGGGCGGGCAGGTGCGGCATGAGGCGTCTCTGGCGAGGGACACCATAAGCCTATCCATCACGCTCGCTTCGTCACCTGGCACGTTCCACGATCGGTCGAAATGGCCAAAATTGAGCTAAAGGGAGGCAACCAACACCAGCCTCAGATGCCACCGTCTATCGACCACGTCTCGATGCCGACGGATTTCCTCCCGTCACCGCCCATTGGCCAGAGGTGACCTTGTTGTCGGCGATGAGGAAGCTCGCGACACCACCGCTCGTTGCACCAACCGCCCCGGCCGCTCGAAAGACCACGGACAGAACCGATTCGGTCCGAATGCCGGATCCGATCTGCCAAGCGGCACTGTAGGTACTACCGGTCTTCTTGACATGGCTTCACCGCCGTAAATCTGCGGCTAGACACAAGGATTGTTACGACGCGTGATGGTAGTCGACATTATTTCAGGAATAATTTTGAAAAATAGCAAGGCGATACACGTATCAAAACATGTGATGGCAGCAGTATTATAATATTTATTTAGAACGTCCATTCAGAGATTTGCATTTTAACCTCGGCTAGTGTCAAAAAATGTCTTTGATTTCCGGAAGATGGAAATGGATGTGCCCGCTGGAGAGAATTTGATCCGTGCTGAATTAGTTGATGCGATGAAATATTCGATCACTTCGCCGTAATGCAGGCCGTTAACGGTCGCGAGGCTTGGCATAATTCTGATGACATCTTAACACCTGGATAATCCATACCCATGACATTCCCTCTTGGCACTATGACGTGTCTTGACATGGCATTATCTCGCTTCTAGCAAAGAGTATAATCTACGTCACACGCGTGTTTTCCGAAGCGAGAAGCAATGTACACGAACGCGCAGAAGCTGTCGGCGTCTGAGACGCAGGAGCTCCGTCGCGAGGCTGGCAAGCTTCTGAAGCACTTGCGCGAGAAGGCTGGGCACTCGCAGAGGACCTTCTCGGCCGAGATCGGGTCTCCGCTCTACACCTTCGTATCACAGGTCGAGACCGGACGAGGGCGCGTTCCGCCGGATCAGATCCGTGTCTGGGCGAATGCCTATGGGCTTGAAGCGCGTGAGTTCCTGCTCATGATCATGCGCTTCTATGACCCAGAAACGTTCAGCGTCCTGTTCGAGAGCGAGCCAGAGATCTTCACGGGGACCGCCTTTCCAGATCTCTCGGCGACACCAGAGGTGGGAGAACCCGCTTCTACCGAGAGTTCGCCCTGACTGGGTCGCAAGCCTAGCTGATCGAATTTTAACACGGTCGTAACCAGCACTGGGGTCGCGATGTCCCGCACCGCCACGCCTGGTAAGGGCCAATCTGGCCTAACCTCTTGGAAACGGATGGCGCTCTTGCCCGACGCGCTCACACGCCAGCAGATCACGCTCTATTACCTATGGCTTCTCGAGAGGGCGCCCGAGCCCAGCGCGATCCAGTCCTATCTCACCGCGCGAGTCTCGCGAACGGCCTTGCTGGAGACCATTGTCGGCTCCGAGGAGTTCGCGCAGCGCCTAGAGCGTGGCAGAAATCGCGATCCCTGGGCCGTGCTCGGTCGCGCGATGAGGGCATGATCTCGCGACTACGAGATTGCGCCCTGGATCGCGGCAAACGCCCGAAAAACTCCGCCGTCGCGCGGGCCGGAGATGGTCAGCCCCCATTGAAGTGGTCCGCCCTTTGGTATGGCTTTTGAGCCTGGAGGACGGACGAGATGGCAAAACACCCGAAGCCCGAGGAGATCGTCGCGAAGCTCCGTCAGGCGGACGTGCTGATCTCACAGGGCCAGAGCGTGGCCGATGCAATCCGCGCGCTCGGTGTGAGTTCGGTGACGTACTACCGGTGGCGGCGTGA
>NZ_VRUT01000187.1:0-7632 GCF_008039465.1 Methylobacterium sp. WL120
GGTCGGCCTTCCGGCGCTGGCCCGCGGCCGGCGCCTGCGCCCGGACGACCCGGAGGCGGCGCACGTCGAGGCCTGCCTCGCGCTGATCGCGACGGTGGAGGACACAAACCTGCTCCATCGCGGCGGCGAGGCCGGCTACGCCTTCGCCCGCGACGCGGCCGCCGGCTTCATCGCGGCCGGCGGCGTCGGGCAGACGGCGTGGCGCGAGGCGGCCGAAGCCCTCCACCACGTTTTCGTCGCCCAGAACCTCAGCCCCGGCGGCGCGGCCGACCTGCTGGCGATGACGCTGTTCGTGGATGCGATCGAGGCGCCGCCCCCGTGACGCTGGCGATCCTCTGTTCGGGGCAGGGCGGCCAGCACCCGGGCATGTTCGACCTCACCGCCGGGCTGCCGGCGGCGCAGGCCGTGTTCGCGGCGGCCAAGCCGCTGCTCGGCGCCGACCCGCGCGACATCGCGCGGGCGGGCGGCGCGGCCCTCAACGAGAACCGCACCGGGCAGATCCTGTGCTGCGTCGCGGCGCTCGCCGGCTGGACGATCGTCGCCGCATCCGCCCCGGCCCGCCGCATCGTCGCCGGCTACAGCATCGGCGACCTCGCCGCCTGGGGCTGCGCGGGGCGCTTCTCGGTCGAGACCGTGCTGGCGCTCGCCGCCGCCCGCGCCGAGGCGATGGATGCAGCCTCGGGCGTGGGGCACGGCCTCGCCGGCATCCGCGGCCTGCCGCAGGCGCGGATCGCGGACATGGCAAGCGCGCACGGCTGCCACCTCGCGATCCGCAACGCGCCCGACAGCGTCGTCGTCGGCGGGCCGGTCGATGCGTTGGAGGCCGTCTGCCGCGCGGCGCTCGCCGCCGGGGCGCAGCGCGCGGTGGTGCTGCCGGTGCGGACGCCGTCGCACACGCCGCTCCTCGCCGCCGCCGCCCTGCGCTTCGGCGGGATTTTACGCACGGCACCTCAGGAAAAGCCGCCGCGCCCCGGCCCGCGCCTCGTCGGCGGTCTCGATGGCACCGCGGTGTTCGACGCCGCCGCCGGGCTCGACAAACTCGCGCGCCAGATCGCGCAGACGATCGACTGGGCGGCCTGCCTCGACACCTGCCGGGAATACGGCGCCACCACCGTACTCGAACTCGGCCCCGGCCACGCGCTGGCGACCATGGCCGGCTCGGCGATCCCCGACGCGCGGGTGCGGGCGCTGGAGGATTTTCGCACCGCGGCGGGCGTGACGGAGTGGCTCGCCGGTTGAGGCGTCGTCAGCCGCGGCGTCGATCCGCCGGGCGCCAAGCTCTCGTATCCCGACGCTTCCGCGCATCCCCTCGCCCAGCGTACGGGGAGAGGGCCGCGACGACCTCGTCGTCGTCGCGGCGAGGCGGCAGCCGATGGTGAGGGGACGCCGACGGAGGAGTCTCGTCCGGTACCTCCCCCTCACCGCCGCTTCGGCTTCGCCTGCGCTTCCCGCAGGGACGACGAGGTCCCTTCGGGCCTCTCCCCGCGTGCGGGGAGAGGGGGGCCAGCCTCACCCCTCGTGCGAGGAGAACAACGGACCCGCTCGGTCGCTTCGGCTAGGGAAGGGCGTCCCGTTCGATCGGGACGCCCGAAACCCTCACGAATCGAGGGCGTCGGCCTCGTCGATGTCCACGAGGAAGACGATGTCGGCTTCGTCCTCGTCCTCCTCGCCCTCTTCGGTGGTCGCGTCGTTGGCGGCGGCGGCGTGGCGCGGGTCGTCCTCGAAGTCGCCTTCGCCGTCGTCCTCGGCCAGCGCGTCCTCGAAGATCTCGATCTCGTCCTCTTTGGCGGCGCGGATCTTGAGCTCCGAGGTGCCGTTCCAGAGCGGCGCGCCGTCGCTCGTCATCTTCTGGATGTCTTCCTTGAAGCCGTCGCAGGTGAAGAGGTCGCGCGCGGTCTCCTCGTCGCCGTTGATGACCGCCACGGCTTTGCCCTCGATCTCGAGCGTGAACATCGCTGACTTCCCTCTGATTACCGTGTTGCGAAAGGCCCGCATCCGGGCCGTTCGCGCCTGCGCCGCAAGAAAGCTCTGGAACTTCCGCGCACCGCTCTCAATCCGGTCGCGGGGATGCTGTAGGGGGGAACGGTACACCCGCCAACCCCGAATTATCGCGCCGTCCGAGCCCTTCGCGGTCCGCCTCCTGCTTGGGTCCGGTCGTCCGGGCCCGGCGATGGCGCGCGTCAGACCATACGCCTTCCACCACAAGCCTTGGCCGGCCCCAGTTTCAGGAAAGAAGGAATTCCGGATGCGGATCAGGCTCGGCTGCGAGATGCGCTACGCCTTCCCCTATCCCGTGCCGATGGTGGTGATGCTCAACCTGCATCCCTCCTGCGCCGACGCCCTCGAGGCCCCGGATGCGATCGTCACCCAGCCCGCGGTGCCGGTCGAGACGTACCGCGACAGCTTCGGCAACCTCTGCGGCCGCCTGATCGCGCCGGCCGGCGCCTTCACCATCGGCACCGACGGGATCGTCGCCGACGACGGGCTGCCGGACCCGATGGCGCCGGACGCCGCGCAGCACCGCGTCGAGGACCTGCCGGCCGAGACCCTGCTGTTCCTGCTGCCGAGCCGCTACTGCGAATCCGACCTGCTCGCCGACGAGGCCTGGCGGCTGTTCGGCGACACCCCGCCGGGGTGGGAGCGGGTGCAGGCGGTGTGCGACTTCGTCCACGCCCACCTCGCCTTCGGCTACGAGTTCGCCCACCGCGACCGCACGGCGCTCGACGCCTACCAGGGCGGGCGCGGGGTCTGCCGCGACTTCACCCACCTCGCGGTGGCGCTCTGCCGGGCGCTGAACCTGCCGACCCGCTACTGCACCGGCTACATCAGCTTCATCGGCGAGCCGGAGCCGCACCCGGCCGGCGACTTCTGCGCCTGGATGGAGGTCTACCTCGGCGGGCGCTGGCACGTGTTCGACCCGCGCAACAACGCGCCGCGCATCGGCCGGGTCATGGTCGCCTACGGGCGCGACGCCGCCGACGTGCCGCTGACCCACACCTTCGGCCCGAACCCGCTGGTCGGCTTCCGGGTCTGGGCCGACGCCGTCGCGGTCATCGACCACCTCGACGCGGAGGCCGCCGAAGCCCCCGAGGAGCCGCTGCCGCCGCAGACGATGACGACGCGGATGGAGTGAGCGGGCTTAAGCCCCGCTGCCGCCGCGCGAGATCGCGCGCTTGACCACGGCCTGAACCTCCGGGTTCGACAGGAACAGGTCGTGGTTGATCAGGCCGCCGCCGTAATCCGAGGCGTCGGCGACGCGCACGCCGAGCGCCTCCAGGCGCTCGCGGTCGGCGGCGCCGGCGCGGACGACGCCGCCGGCGATGGCGCCGGAGAGTTCCAGGGCGCGGTCGTTGGTCGACGAGATCACCGTGATCTTGTGCACGTCCGACCCGAGCTTGGCGACGCTGCCGGTGAACAGGTCGATGTCGATGTCGGGGGCGGCCAGCACCACTGCGCCGATCCGGTTCATCGCCGCCTCGCCGGCCTCGGCGCGCAGCATCCGCAGGGTCTCCAGGGTCAGCAGCGTGCCCATGGAGTGGGCGACGAGGTTGATCTTGCCGGCGCTCTGCGTGGAGGCGAGCGCCTTCAGCAGGTCCTCGAAGGCGTCGCGCGACCACAGCGCGCTCTCGCGGTCGTAGCCGTAATCGAAGGTCGCGGCGGCGGACGGCCAGGTGAACAGGCCGGACACGCCGCGGAAGCGGATGCCGTCGGAGAGCCGGGCCGCGCTGACGGCGGCGGATTCGAACGACTCGCGGTAGCCGTGGACGTAGATCAGCACGTCGCGCCCCAGCGCGGCCTCGGCGAAGGCGTTGGCGGCGCCGGGGCCGGTCTCGACCTTCGGCACCGCGCCGATGGTCCAGTCGCCGGAGATCACCGACGAGACCTTGCCCAGCAGCGACCGGTCGGGCGGGGACAGCCGCACCTCGGCGAAGCTGAGGCCGCGGCCGCGCTCGGCGTTGAAGTAGGGGGGCTTGGGCGGGCTGCCGACGGGCTTGCGCGTGGTGGCGACCAGGAGCACCGGCATCACGTCGAGGGCCGATTGCCGCTCGGGCAGCACGACCGTGCCCGTCGAGAGGCCGTCCGTGACGCAACCTCCGAGGGACGGCGCCAGCACGGCGGTTCCCGCGAGGGCACCAAGGCGGACGAAGGCGCGGCGGGTCGGAGGCTGGCGCAGCATGATCTCGGGTCTGTCCGGCGCGATGGGAGACGGCGATGTGTCCGGCTCCGAGACCTAGCCTGTGCCGCAGGATCATGACCATGGCAGGGCACAAGCGTGACCGTTCGCCCGGTGGATTGCGGGCATTGGCCGTCTGGGTCCGGCGGAAACGCATTCTGAACGGAGGCGGCGTGCGGCGGTTGGGAGGGCAGGGGGGACGCCGAAGGATCGGAAAGGACTTGCCGTGTTCAGATCGCGAAACCCCCTCGGCCGCCAGGTCGTCGTCATCACCGGCGCCTCGAGCGGCATCGGCCTGGCCACCGCCCGCATGGCGGCCGAGCGCGGCGCCAAGGTGGTGCTGGCGGCCCGCAGCGGCGACGCGCTCGCCAGGATCGAGAGCGAGATCAAGGCGGCCGGCGGCCAGGCCATCCAGGTCGTGGCCGACGTCGGGGACCGGGCTGACGTCGACGCCATCGCCGAGGCCGCGATCGCCCGGTTCGGCCGGATCGACACCTGGGTCAACGATGCTGGCTTGTCGATCTTCGGGAAGCTCGAGGAGGTCGTCGATGCGGACAACAAGCGCCTGTTCGCCACGAACTTCTGGGGCGTGGTCAACGGATCGCTGGCGGCCGTTCCGCACCTGAAGCGCACGGGCGGCGTCCTGATCAACCTCGGCAGCGTCGCGTCCCACGTCGCGTTTCCGCTGCAGGGCATGTATTGCGCCAGCAAGCACGCCATCAAGGGCTTCACCGACGCCCTGCGCATCGAGCTGGAGGAGGAGGGCGCGGGCGTCGCGGTCACGCTGATCAAGCCGGCCGCGATCGACACGCCGTTCCCGCAGAACGCGAAGAACTACACCGACCGCGCGGTGAAGCTGCCGCCGCCGGTCTATCGCACCGAGGAGGTGGCCAACGCCATCGTCCACGCCGCCGTGCATCCGCAGCGCGACATCTATATCGGCGGCGGTGGCCGGCTGATGAGCGCGGCGCAACGGTTGGCACCGCGCGCCTTCGACCGGATCGGCCGCACCATGATCGCCCAGCAGCTGCGCGACGAGCCGGCGCGTGGCCGCGCGGGCGCCTTGCACCAAGCCGGGGGCGCCTCGCACGAGGCCGGAAGCACCGGGCGGACATCCGGCGACCATCCGGGCTACGTGATGCGCCGGAGCTTCTACACGCGCAGCACCCTGCACCCGCTCGCCTCGTCGATCGTGGCGGTGGGGGCGGTGCTGGCCGCGACCTCGGTGCTGGCCGGCAACCGCCGGCGCTGATCCGGCGACGCGGGAGGGGCGCGGCGACACGGGCCCGCGCCTCTCGACGAACGCCCTCGGTCCCGGCATGAAGGGCGGATGACGCCCGCCTCCCTCGACATCGATGCGCTCCGAACCCGGCTGCTCGCCGGCGACCGGGCCGCGCTCGCCCGCGCGATCACGCTCGCCGAATCGAAGCGGGCCGACCACCGGGCGCTCGCGCGGGACCTGATCGACGCGGTGCTGCCGCAGACCGGCCAAGCGATCCGCGTCGGCATCACCGGCGTGCCCGGCGTCGGCAAGTCGACGACGATCGACGCGCTGGGCGCCAACCTCACGGCCGCCGGCCACAAGGTGGCGGTGCTGGCGGTCGACCCGTCCTCGACGCGCACCGGCGGCTCGATCCTCGGCGACAAGACCCGGATGGCGCGTCTCGCGCTGGATCCCAATGCCTTCATCCGGCCCTCGCCCTCGTCGGGCACGCTCGGCGGCGTCGCCGCCAAGACCCGCGAGACCATGCTGCTCTGCGAGGCGGCCGGCTTCGACGTGATCCTGGTGGAGACGGTGGGCGTCGGCCAGTCCGAGACCGCGGTGGCGGACCTGACCGACTTCTTCCTCGTGCTGATGCTGCCCGGCGCCGGCGACGAGCTTCAGGGCATCAAGAAGGGCATCCTCGAGCTCGCCGACATGATCGCGGTCAACAAGGCCGACGACGGCGAGGCCGAGCGGCGGGCGAACGCCGCGGCCGGCGAGTACCGCGCCGCGCTCCACATCCTCACCCCGGCCTCCGCCACCTGGACGCCGCCCGTGGTCACCATCTCGGGCTTCCACAACCTGCGCCTCGACGCGATGTGGGACCGGGTCGTCGACCATCGCCAGAAGCTCACCGCCACCGGCGAGATCGCGAAGAAGCGCCGGGAGCAGGATGTGAAGTGGATGTGGGCCCTCGTTCACGAACGCCTGCACCAGCGCCTCGTCGGCACGTCGGAGGTGCGCAAGGCGACCGCCGAGGCGGAAGGCCGCGTGGCGAAGGGCGAAGCCTCTCCGGCTGCGGGCGCCGCAATCATCGCCGAGCTGATCGGGCTTTGAGCCCAACAGCTTCGAGCGAAGCGCCGGTTCTCCTGATCACCGGGTTCGGCCCGTTTCCCGGCATGCCGCGCAACCCGAGCGCGGCGCTCGCCCGCCGTCTCGAACGGTCGAGCCGCCTCAGGCTCGCCCTCGGCCGCGCCCTGCGGGTGCGGGTGCTGGACACCACCTACGACGCGGTCGGCACGCAGCTGGTCCCGGAGTTGACGCAGGCACCCGCGGCGGTGCTGATGCTCGGCGTCGCCTCGCGGGCCAAGCGCATCCGCGTGGAGGCTCGGGCCTGCAACCGGGCGAGCCGGTTCTACCCGGATGCGTCGGGGCGCCCGTCCGCCAGCCTCACCCTCGATCCGGCCGAGCCGGCGGCGCGTCATGCCGTCGTCGCGCCCCAGGCCCTGGCGATCCTGCGCCGTCACGGGCTGGCGGTGGTCGGCTCGCGCGACGCCGGGCGTTACCTGTGCAACGCCAGCTACTTCCGCGCCCTGGCCGAGCCGTGCCCGGTGCTGTTCGTCCACATCCCCCCGGTGTCCTCGGTGAAGCGGCCCCGCGACGCGGTGCGCCCGCAGCGCGGCCGTCTCGATCCCGCGGCGCAGGCGCAGGCGTTGACCGAGGTGGCGCTGGTCCTCTGTGTTCGAGGACGGGCGGCCGCGCGGACGCGCTGATGCCGCCCGACACAGGCATATGCATCCATCGCGTCGCTCACCCCAGATCCTGCAGGTGGCGCGCGGCGATCACCGAGGCGGCGGTGCGGTTCTCGACGCCGAGCTTGGCGTAGATGCCTTCCAGATGCTTCGTCACCGTACGCGGGCTCAAGCCCAGGATCTCGCCGATGTCGCGGCTCGACTTGCCGCGCGAGAGCCAGAGCAGCACCTCCGCCTCGCGGCCGGTGACGCGGAGCCGGTCGCGCAGGCGTTCGAGGCCGGCGGCGGTGTCGTCGCGCGAGAGCCGGAGCAGGATCTCCTCGCCGGTCCGACCGATGAAGCTGAGCACGTGGGCGCGGCCCTCGCGGTCGCGCAGACTCAAGGGGGCCGCCGCGCCGCCCTCCAGGGCGTCGCGCAGCCACGCGCGGCTCGTCGCGGGCAGGGCGAGCGCCGTGCCGGGATCGGCCGCGAGGTCGCCGAGCAGGCGCGCGGCCTGCGGCGTG
>NZ_VRUT01000188.1:0-7578 GCF_008039465.1 Methylobacterium sp. WL120
GCGTGCAGTGCCACGTGACCGCCTACGACGCCAAGACCGGCAAGAAGGTCTGGCGCGGCTACTCGATCGGCCCGGACGACCAGATGCTGGTCGACCCGGAGAAGACCACCCACCTCGGCAAGCCGGTGGGCAAGGATAGCTCGACCAAGACCTGGGAAGGCGACCAGTGGAAGACCGGCGGCGGTTGCACCTGGGGCTGGTTCTCCTACGACCCGAAGCTCGACCTGATGTACTACGGCTCGGGCAACCCCTCGACCTGGAACCCCAAGCAGCGTCCGGGCGACAACAAGTGGTCGATGACCATCTGGGCGCGTAACCCGGACACGGGCGTGGCCAAGTGGGTCTACCAGATGACCCCGCACGACGAGTGGGACTACGACGGCATCAACGAGATGATCCTCACCGACCAGAAGGTCGGCGGCAAGGACACCCCGCTGCTGACCCACTTCGACCGCAACGGCTTCGGCTACACCCTGAACCGCGCCACCGGCGAACTCCTCGTCGCCGAGAAGTTCGACCCGGTCGTCAACTGGGCCTCCAAGGTCGACATGGACAAGGGGTCGAAGACCTACGGCCGCCCGGTCGTGGCCGAGGCCTACTCGCCCGAGCGGACCGGCGAGGACGAGACCACCGCCGGCATCTGCCCCGGCGCGATCGGCGCGAAGAACCAGCAGCCGGCGGCCTATTCGCCCGAGACGCGGCTGTTCTACGTGCCGACCAACCACATCTGCATGAGCTACGAGCCGTTCCACGTCACCTACACGACAGGCGTGCCGTTCGTCGGCGCCACCGTCGGGCTGCAGCCGCCGCCGGGCGAGACCCGGACCGGCGCGTTCCTGGCCTGGGACGGCGTCGCGGGCAAGATCAGGTGGTCGAACCCCGAGCCGTTCTCGGTCTGGTCGGGGGCGCTCGCCACCGCTGGCGGCGTGGTCTTCTGCGGCACGCTGGAAGGCTACCTAAAGGCCGTCGACGCGACGACCGGCCGGGAACTCTACCGGTTCAAGACCCCGTCCGGCATCGTCGGCAACGTGATGACCTACCGCCATCGCGGCCGCCAATACGTGGCGGTGCTCTCCGGCGTCGGCGGCTGGGCCGGCATCGGCCTGGCCGCCGGCCTCACCGACCCGGCGGACGGGGCTGGCGCGGTCGGTGGCTATGCGGCGCTCTCGGACTACACTGCGCTCGGCGGCCAGCTGACCGTCTTCGCCCTGCCCGAGCGCTGATGCGGCCGTCGCCGCAATTCGTGGGTAAATTTCCCACATAATCCGGCACCATCCCCGTTGCAGGATGCCGCTCCCCTTCGAGGAGCCTCGATCCGATGCCTGATTCGCCAAGCGCACCCCGTCCGCCGCGTCCGCGCGACGTCGCGGTCGCGATCGTGCTGGTGGCCTGGGCGGTCGCCGTCGCGCGAACCGAGCGCGCGCCCTCGCCGACCCCACCGGTGGTATCCTACGTGGCGGCCTTGCGCTGAGACGACGCCCATGGAGTTCGCGCCGACCGGCTTCCGATTCGGGCGCCAAATGCCTTTGGTCGCATCGCGGCGACATGAGAGGCTCGCGCGAAAGCCGGGTCGGCGTCCGGTCCGCACCGGCTTATCGGGTGCGCACTTCGAACGCCGTTCCGTTCGCGGCACGGCGTCTCAAGGCACGCAATGGATAGGAAAATAAGATGGAAAAACCTGTTTTGTTCTGGTAATTGTTCCTAATCGTAGCCGATTCGGATCGATGCCATGGCGAGACAACCGAGGATTGGTGACGAGATCCAGCAGCTGAAGGGGCTTCTGGCCGGGCTGTCCCTCGACACGAAGCTGCTCCGCCTGGAGCAGGTTTTGCGGCGGAAGGACTGGTCCGAGCAGCCGCGCGCGCCGGCCGGGCAACCGAACGGCGGGCAATGGGTCGGCGACGGCGGCGGAAGTGGCGGTACCGTCGATCCGGACGTGCTGCGGCTGGTTAGGCCGCAATGGGCGCAGATGCCCGTGGCCGAGCCCGCTCAGAGCCGCGAAGACACCCGTCTGGACGACGGCACCCGCGTCCTCTCGATCCGCATCCGCGCGGGCCGGCGCGACTTCGACGAGCAGCATACGGTCACCGCGCCGGACGGCGAGAGCCGGGTCTTCGAGACCCTCGGCGCGACGCAGACGATCCGCGACGGCGTCTCCGGCGAGATCCTGGGCCGCAGCACCTTCACGGCAAACGGGGTCGAGCCGGACGCGACGGTGCAGCCCGCCTTCCTGCCGGCGGTTCCGCTCGCCCTGGCGGCCATTCGGGTCCTGCGGACGCTCGAACTCGCCGGCACGCTCTTCGCGACGCTTTCGGCGCAGCGGGGTCGCTACGGCACCGTCCTCGGCACCACGGCGCACGAGTTCCGTGGCGCCGAAGACTTCGAGCACATGCCGGCGATCTGGGTCGGCCCGCTCGACCAGGCATCCCTCGACGCCGCTTGCCCGAAGACCGGTGAGATCCAGACCCAGCTCGACGCGGTCGCCGCGGCGGTTCGACAAAGTGGTGCGTATCGAACGCCGCAAGCCGTCGGCACCGCGATCCACGTGCTGATGGATCGTTGGGCAAAAGCCCAAGACATCGAAAATTTCAAATCGGAGCTATCGATCCTTAAAAATGGAAAGGAAGGCACGTATGGTCAATCCGGCACGAGCCGCCTCGACCAGTACCATCTTCCTCAGCCGAACGTCGCCTGCGTCTATGACTATAAGACGGGACTTCGCGGCCTCAGCTGGTCCGATTGGGTGCGCTACGCCACCAGATCGAAGACGTATTTTCCGGCAACGCAGCGGATCATCGTCATACAGATGCGGGAGTCGCGATGACGACCAAGAAGCAGTTGGCTCGGCTTTTCCGGGACGTGGTGAAGCACAATCCGGATTTCGTCCAAGTGAACCCGCATGCGATCTGGATCCGCCCGATCCGTCATGCCATCGCACAGATCTTCATCCATCGCAGCAGCTCTGCTGATGTGTTTTGGCCCAGGTACAGTATCACGCCCTTGTACTGGGGTGGCGCGACCTGGGATTGGGATATCGGAAGTTTTTCCGAGGGATTTCGACGCGAGCCCCGACCGGCCCCCTTCACGCGGGACTACTTTCTCCAGCCCGATTACCAGCAGAGGCCGGAATTTCCCAAGCTCGCCGCGTGGGCGGCCACGGTCGGGGACTTCGCGTGGGCCGATCCCGAGATCGGCCGCATCTTCACGCGTGCGGTCGAGGAGCAGGTCCTGCCGCTGCTGCGCCCGATGGCCTTTGACCACCATGCCTATCTGGACTTCTACCGCAGCCACATCGTCCCGAGCCTCGGCCTTCGCGACGAGCAGCGCATGGCGATCGCCCTCGCGGAGGGCGCGCTGGACGAGGCGCGCGAATACCTCGCCCGGATCTGGCGGTGGTACGAGAGCGACACCTACGGCGATTACGAGCCGCCGGAGATCCTCGACTATCCCAAGCGCGGCGCGCGCACGCGGCGCGCCATCGAGGCCTGGGAGAAGGCCGGCAGCTGCACCGACTACCGGCGCCGCCGCCGCCGCATCCTCGAGATCGTCGAACCGCTGCGCACCGGCGACCGTGCGGCCCTGGCCGTGATCCTACACCGCTGGGAGGCCGAGGCGGCGCGCTTCCACAAGGTCGAGCCATGGTGGGAGCCAACGCCGTTTCCCATCGAGGAGGGGTGACCCGGGCGACCGACGATCCGACGCCGCGGGAGCCCTTCCACGGGTCTGGATCGATCCATGAGTCGTTCCGGGTCGTCCGGCATCGTCGGGCCCATGCAACGCCGCGCCAAGCGTGAAGACGCTTGAATTCTGCGCGTTCACCCTTTAGATCGTTCAGCATCAGTTCTGGTTGCAGTCGTGAGGCTGCGGTTCGGGAGTGGACCCCACCGGGTCCGCTCTTTTTTATTGCCGCAAGCCTTGGTCGCCCCCGGCCGGAACGCCGCCCCGTCAGCGAGCCCGACCCTGAGCGCAGTCATGTCCGAGCCGTCCGCCGTCCCCTCGCCCGAGCCGACCGAGAAGCGTCTCGTTCGCGAGACCGGCGTCGCCGCGCGCGTGGCGCAGGTGATCGAGGGTCCGATCGAGGGCCTCGGGTTCCGTCTCGTGCGGGTGAAGGTGTCGAGCGCCAACGGCTGCACCGTGCAGATCATGGCCGAGCGCCCGGACGGCTCGATGTCCATCGACGACTGCGAGACCGTGAGCCGCGCGATCTCGCCGATCCTCGACCTCGATGACCCCGTGGGCATCGCCTACTACCTCGAGATGTCCTCTCCCGGCATCGACCGGCCGCTGGTCCGGGTCTCGGACTTCGCCCGCTGGGCCGGCTACGAGGCCAAGATCGAGCTGTCCGTGCCGCTCGACGGGCGCAAGCGCTTCCGCGGGATCATCGGCGAGCCGGATGCGGCGACCCTCACCGTGCCGGTCGACCTGCCCGACGTGAAGGAAGGCTTTCCGAGCCGGGTCTCGGTGCCTCTGCGCGACCTGTCCGAGGCGCATCTCGTCCTGACCGACGACCTGATCCGGGAATCGCTGCGCCGCGGCGGCGGAACCCCGGAAGATCTCGACGCGGATTTCGACGGCGAGTCCGACGCGGACGACGGGGAGGAGGCGCCCCTGCCGCCTGCCCCGTTCCCGAAGCGGCTGAAGGCCTCCGCCAAGCCGAAGGCCGCCAAGCCGGTCAAGGCGAAGCCCGCCTCGGACGCGCCGAAGAAGCCCGTGACCACCAAGGCGGCCCGCCTCAAGGACCGCGACTCGCTTCACTAGAGCATCGCAGCCCGGCCCGCTCGCAAGGCGGCGCGCCGGAGCGGCACCCCAAGAGAAGGACCGACACAGATGGCCGTCGTCAGCGCCAACCGGCTCGAACTCCTGCAGATCGCCGACGCGGTCGCCCGCGAGAAGGTGATCGATCGCTCCATCGTCATCGACGCGATGGAGGAGGCGATCGCCAAGGCCGCGCGCTCCCGCTACGGCGCCGAGACCGACGTGCACGCCGAGATCGACAACAAGACCGGGGCGCTGCGGCTCTCCCGCCACCTGCTCGTGGTCGATCTCGTCGAGAACGACGCCCGCGAGATCACCCTCGACCAAGCCCGGCGCTACAATCCGGGCGCGCTCGTCGGCGACGTGATCTCCGACACCCTGCCGCCCTTCGACTTCGGGCGCGTCGCCGCGCAGTCGGCCAAGCAGGTCATCGTCCAGAAGGTCCGCGACGCCGAACGCGACCGCCAGTTCGACGAGTACAAGGACCGCATCGGCGAGATCGTGAACGGCCTCGTCAAGCGCGTCGAGTACGGCAACGTGATCGTCGACCTCGGCCGCGGCGAGGGCATCGTCCGGCGCGACGAGATGATCCCGCGCGAGACCTTCCGCCCCGGC
The DNA here is from genome assembly GCF_008039465.1 of Methylobacterium sp. WL120. Taxonomy (NCBI): domain Bacteria; kingdom Pseudomonadati; phylum Pseudomonadota; class Alphaproteobacteria; order Hyphomicrobiales; family Methylobacteriaceae; genus Methylobacterium; species Methylobacterium sp. WL120. Next base: position 5,371 of record NZ_VRUT01000188.1, read on the forward strand.
GACCGCATCCGCTCCTACCTGTTCGACGTGCGCCGCGAGGTGCGCGGGCCGCAGATCTTCCTCTCGCGCTCGCACCCGCAGTTCATGGCGAAGCTCTTCGGGCAGGAAGTGCCGGAGATCTACGACGGCATCGTCGAGGTGAAGGCGGTCGCCCGCGACCCGGGCTCGCGCGCCAAGATCGCGGTGATCTCGCGCGACGGATCGATCGACCCGGTCGGCGCCTGCGTCGGCATGCGCGGATCGCGCGTCCAGGCGGTGGTCGGTGAACTCCAGGGCGAGAAGATCGACATCATCCCGTGGTCCGAGGACCAGGCGACCTTCATCGTCAACGCGCTGCAGCCGGCGGAAGTCGTCAAGGTGGTGCTCGACGAGGAGGCCGACCGCATCGAGGTGGTGGTGCCCGACGACCAGCTCTCGCTCGCCATCGGCCGCCGCGGCCAGAACGTGCGCCTGGCCTCGCAGCTGACCGGCTGGGACATCGACATCCTCACCGAGGCCGAGGAGAGCGAGCGCCGCCAGAAGGAGTTCGCCGAGCGCACCACCGTGTTCATGGGGGCGCTGGACGTGGACGAGACCGTGGGCCAGCTGCTGGCCGCGGAAGGCTTCCGCAACGTGGAAGAGATCGCCTACGTCGATATCCAGGAGCTGTCCTCGATCCAAGGCCTCGACGAGGAGACCGGCGCCGAAATCCAGGCGCGCGCGCAGGACCACCTCGCCCGCATTGAGCAGGAGCACGACGACCGCCGCATCGAGCTCGGCGTCCAGGACGAGCTGCGCGAGATCGACGGCCTGACCACGCCGATGCTGGTCTCGCTCGGCGAGAACGACGTGAAGACGATCGAGGACTTGGCCGGCTGCGCCACCGACGACCTCGTCGGCTACACCGAAGGCCGCGGCCCGGAGGCCAAGCGCCACGCCGGCTACCTCGACGGCTTCGAGGTCTCCCGCACCGAGGCGGAAGGCATGATTATGGCCGCGCGCCTGCATGCCGGCTGGATCGACGCCCTGCCCGAGCCCGAGACGGCCGAAGGCGAGGCGGAGCCCGCCGAGGCCGAAGCGAACTGAAGGCGCGAGGTCCGGCGACATGATCCAGGCCGCGTCCGGCGACATGATCCAGGCCGCGTCCGGCGACATGATCCAGGCCGCGCAGCCGACGGCTGACGAGGGCGTCGAGGAGATCGCCCTCGACGCCGGGCCGAATCGCGGCCGTCAGGGTACGCTGCGCACCTGCATCGTCACCCGGACCGCGCAGGCGCCGGACGCGATGATCCGGTTCGTCCTCGGGCCGGACGGCGCCGTCGTGCCGGACCTGCGCGCGCGCCTTCCCGGCCGCGGCGCCTGGGTCAGCGCGCGCCGCGAGGACGTCGCGACGGCCGTGAAGAAGCGGGCGTTCAACCGGGCGTTCAAGACGCAAGGCGCGACCGCCGCCGCCGACCTCCCCGACCGGATCGCCGAAGGCCTGCGGGCCGACCTGCGGCAAGCGATAGCCCTGGCCAACAAGGCCGGCTGCATCGTCACCGGCTTCACCAAGGTCGAGGCCGCGATCGGCGCGCAGCCGCGGGTCGCGGCCGTGATCCATGCGTCCGACGCCGCCGCCGACGGCCGCCGCAAGATCGCGGCGGCATTGCACAGGCGCCACGGCGATGCCATATCCCGCATACCGATCGTTGACGACTTGTCCGAAGACGAATTGGACATGGCCTTAGGTCGGGATCATGTGATACACGCTGCGCTCGTCGCAGGAGTCGGGGCCGCCGGCTGCCTGGCGCGTTGGCGTCGGCTACGCTCCTTCGAGGGCGTCGCCGCGGCGATCGAGGAGCGCGGATCCGCCGGATACGGCGGGGATGCTCCCCCTCTGTAAGACGATGCCGTGACGGATCAGGCCGGCGCTCCGCGGGTTGCCGGTTCACGCGACGATGGAAACCCTCAGGGTTCAGGCTGAATGAGCGACACGAATAATCCGGGCGACAAGACTCTGAGCAAGACCCCTGCGAAGCCGCTTTCGTTGAAGCGTCCGATCGAACAGGGGACCGTGCGCCAGAGCTTCTCCCATGGCCGCTCCAAGCAGGTCGTGGTCGAGACGGTGAAGCGCCGTGTCATCGGCGCGGCGCCGGCGCCCGTCGCCCCCATCGCGGCCCCGACCGCTTATAAACAAAACAGAGACCACCACACAACGCAGCCGAAAATAATCCAGGATAAGCTATAAAA
>NZ_VRUT01000189.1:0-7577 GCF_008039465.1 Methylobacterium sp. WL120
CCCGTCTGGCTCCCCTCCCCCATCCGGGTTAGACACCGCGCCCCGCAGCCATCGAGGACACGGACCGGATGATCGGCATCACGCAGCGCATCGCCACCGAGCTCGGCGTCGCCGAGGCGCAGGTGCGGGCGGCGGTGGACCTGCTCGACGGGGGCGCCACGGTGCCGTTCGTCGCCCGCTACCGCAAGGAGGCGACCGGCGGGCTCGACGACGCGCAGCTGCGCACCCTGGAGGAGCGCTTGGCCTACCTGCGCGACCTGGAAGAGCGCCGCGGCGCCATCCGCGATGCGATCCAGGGCCTCGGCAAGCTCGATGCCGCGCTCGCGCAGAAGATCGCCACGGCCGAGACCAAGGCGCGGCTGGAAGACCTCTACGCGCCGTTCAAGGTCAAGCGCCGGACCAAGGCTCAGATCGCTCGCGAGGCCGGGCTCGGTCCGCTCGCCGAGGCCTTGCTCGCGCAGCCGGAGCGGGACCCCGTTCAGGCCGCGAAGGCGTTTGCCGGCAAGGACGGGTTCCCCGATGCCGACGCCACGCTGGAGGGCGCACGCGCGATCCTGATCGAGCGCCTCGGCGAGGACGCCGAACTCGTCGGTAGCTTGCGCGAGGATGGCTGGCGGCGCGGGCGGATGCACGCCTCGGTCCGCAAGGGCAAAGCCGAGGCCGGCCAGAAGTTTGCCGACTACTTTTCCTTCGAGGAGCCGCTGACCCGCCTGCCCTCGCACCGCATCCTGGCGCTGTTCCGCGGCGAGAAGGAGGAGGTGCTCGACCTCGACCTCACGGATGCCGAGACGCCGCCCCCGGGCCAGCCGGCCTGGCAGGAGGCCCGGATCGCCAAGACCTTCGGCATCGCGGATCGCGGGCGGCCCGGCGACCGCTACCTCGCCGAGACGGTGCGGAAGACCTGGCGGACGAAGCTGAAGCCGGCGATCGACACGGATCTCCGCGCCCGGCTCTGGGCGGTGGCCGAGGCCGGCGCCGTGCAGGTCTTCGCCGGCAACCTGCGCGACCTGCTGCTCGCGGCGCCCGCCGGGGCGCGGCCGACGCTTGGGCTCGATCCGGGCTTCCGCAGCGGCGTGAAGGTCGCGGTGGTCGACGCCACCGGCAAGGTCGTCGCCACCGACGCGGTCTTCCCGCACGAGCCGCGGCGCGACTGGACCGGTGCGCTGGCGACGCTGGCCAAGCTCTGCCGCGCCCACGCGGTCGAGCTGATCGCCATCGGCAACGGCACCGCCTCGCGCGAGACCGACAAGCTGGCGGCCGAGCTCCTGGCCCGGCACCCGGAGCTGAAGCTGACTAAGGTGATGGTCTCTGAGGCCGGCGCCTCGGTCTACTCGGCCTCGGCCTACGCCTCCGCCGAGCTGCCGGGCCTCGACGTGACCCTGCGCGGCGCGGTCTCGATCGCGCGGCGGCTGCAGGACCCGCTGGCCGAGCTGGTGAAGATCGAGCCGAAGGCGATCGGCGTCGGGCAGTACCAGCACGACCTCGCGGAGGGGAAGCTGTCGCGCTCGCTCGATGCGGTGGTGGAGGATTGCGTCAACGGCGTCGGCGTCGACGTGAACGTGGCCTCCGCGCCGCTGCTCGCCCGCGTTTCCGGGCTGTCGGAGCGGGTGGCCGCCAACATCGTCGTGCATCGCGACGCGAACGGCCCGTTCCGCTCGCGCGCCGCGTTGCGGAAGGTCGTGGGCCTCGGCCCCAAGGCCTACGAGCTCGCCGCCGGGTTCCTGCGCATCCGCGACGGCAGCGACCCGCTCGACGCCTCGGGCGTGCACCCGGAGGCCTACCCGCTGGTGAAGAAGATTTTGGCCGCCACCGGCCAGCCGATTAAAGCGCTGATCGGCAACGGCGCGGCGCTCAAGGCGCTGAACCCGCAGAAGTTCGTGGACGCGACCTTCGGCCTGCCGACCGTCGCCGACATCATCGCCGAGCTGGAGAAGCCCGGCCGCGACCCGCGTCCGGCCTTCCGCACCGCGACCTTCCAGGACGGCGTCGAAAAGATCTCGGACCTGAAGCCCGGGATGCGGCTCGAAGGCGTCGTCACCAACGTCGCCGCGTTCGGCGCCTTCGTCGACGTCGGCGTGCATCAGGACGGGCTGGTTCACATCTCCGTGCTGGCCGACCGCTTCGTGAAGGACCCGCGCGAGGTGGTGAAGCCCGGCGACGTGGTGCAGGTCCGCGTCGTGGAGGTCGACCCGGCCCGCAAGCGCATCGCCCTCAGCATGCGCTCGGACGACGGCCAGCGGCAGACGCGACAGGAACCGGCGCGACAGGAACCGGCGCGCCAGGAGCAGGGGCGCCGAGAGCAAGGTAGGCCGGCGCGCGAATCCGCGCCGCGGCCCGCCGCGCCGGCGTACGAGCCGGGCGGCGCGCTTGCCGAGGCCCTGCGCCGGGCGACGAGCGGGCGGCCGCGGGGCAATGGCTGACGGCGCCGTGCACACGCCTGCTCGAGCGAAACCGTTGCTACGGCAACGAAATTTTTACCAGTACGGTCCAGGCTCGCGGACGCGGGCGGCCGAAGACCGGGCCGCGGGGGGATACCTCTGGATATCCAACCGGTTACGAAGGTGACAAGACCTGCGGGGGCGGTTAAGCTTAGGCATGGCGAGGTCGTGGACGACCGATGTTCCGGGCCCTTGGGGGCGCGCACGCGAGACGAGTGATGGCTGGACAGAAGACGGATCAACGGGACGTTTATGTCGGGCAGCGCATCGCGGAGCAGCGGCGCAAGGCGTCGCTGACCCAGCGCCGCGTCGCCCAGAGCTTCGGCATGTCGGCGGCCCAGCTGCAGAAGTACGAGAAGGGTACCAATCGCATCAGCGCGATCCATCTCGACATCTTCTCGCGCATGACCGGCGTGCCCCTCGACCACTTCTTCAGCGGCATGCCCCGCGACGAGGACCACGCCGTCGAGGGCTTCGCCGACGCGCCGCAGCGCCCGCTCGAGGGCGGCTGGCAGAGCGTGGCCGAGATGGTCGCCCGCCACGTCGCCGAGAACTGCTCAGCCGACACGCGCCGCGACTTCGCCGCCGCGGTCCAGACCCTCGAGCGCAAGCTGAGCGGCTGACGCCGTCGATCCCGCTTCGGCGCACCACTGTACCGATCTAGCGTCCGCTTCGTGCGGTATAGCGGATCCGTTCGGCATTCCACCTTGACCCTGGGGGAAGCCGGTGCCAGAACTCTGGCCCTCACGACCGGGTCAAGCGCCGCGATTTCAGGAAGGCGCACCCGCCAACCGGGGTGCCCCGACGATGCCGCGTTCAGACTTCCTCTTCACCAGCGAGTCCGTCTCCGAGGGCCACCCCGACAAGGTGAGCGACCGGATCTCCGACACCGTGGTGGATGCCTATATCGCCGCGATGCCCGAAGCCCGCCTCGGCGTCGAGACGCTGACCACGACCAACCGCGTCGTGATCGCCGGCGAGGTCCGCGGCCCCGACTCGGTGACCTTCAAGGACCTGGAAGAACTCTCCCGCGAGGCGGTGAAGGACATCGGCTACGAGCAGGCCGGGTTCCACTGGAAGAACAACGAGGTGCAGATCTACCTGCACGCCCAGTCGGCCGACATCGCCCAGGGCGTGGACGCGGCCGGCAACAAGGACGAGGGCGCGGGCGACCAGGGGATCATGTTCGGCTACGCCGCCGACGAGACCCCGGAGTTGATGCCGGCCCCGATCTTCTACGCCCACAAGATCCTCAAGGACCTCGCCGACGCCCGCAAGGCGAAGCAGGGGGACGCGGCCAAGCTCGGGCCCGACGCCAAGAGCCAGGTCACGGTGCGCTACGCCAACGGCCGCCCCGTCGAGGCAACGCAGATCGTGCTCTCGACCCAGCACCTCGACGAGTCGCTCGATTCGGCCGACGTGCGCGCCATCGTAGAGCCCTACATCCGCGCGGCTTTGCCCGAGGGTTGGATCAACGAGGGCACGGTCTGGCACGTGAACCCGACCGGCAAGTTCGTCATTGGCGGCCCGGACGGCGATGCCGGCCTCACCGGCCGCAAGATCATCGTCGACACCTACGGCGGCGCGGCGCCTCACGGCGGCGGCGCGTTCTCGGGCAAGGACCCGACCAAGGTCGATCGCTCGGCGGCCTACGCGGCGCGGTATCTCGCCAAGAACGTCGTCGCGGCGGGCCTCGCCTCGCGCGCCACGATCCAGCTCGCCTACGCCATCGGCGTAGCCAAGCCGCTCTCGATCTACGTGGACCTGCACGGCACCGGCAAGGTCGACGAGGCCAAGCTGGAGGGCGTGCTGATGGACGCCCTCGACCTCTCGCCCCGCGGCATCCGCCTTGCGCTCGGCCTGAACAAGCCGATCTACGCCCGCACCTCGGCCTACGGCCATTTCGGCCGCGCGCCGGATGCCGACGGCGGCTTCTCCTGGGAGCGCACGGACCTCGCCGAGAAGCTGAAGTCGGCCCTGGCGTAAGGCTTCCACCGCGCGGGTCTTCCCTCCCCCTCTGCGGGGGAGGGAAAGCGCGTCGCGTCTTCTTCGAACACCCGAGCCCGGCCGTGACCGAAACCAGCCCCCCGGCCGACGCCCCCGAGCGGGCCTTCTTCGGCCGCCGCAAGGGTAAGCGCCTGCGCGGGCTGCAGGAGCAGCGCCTTGCCGAGCTGCTGCCGCGCCTGCGCGTCGCGCCGCCCGCCGAGGGCCGCCTCGATCCGGCGACGCTGTTTCCCGGCATCGCAGACGGTCCGTCCGAGGTCTGGCTCGAAATCGGGTTCGGCGGAGGCGAGCACCTGGCGGCTCAGGCCGAAGCCCATTCCGACATCGGCATCGTCGGCGCCGAGCCCTTCGTCAACGGCGTCGCGAAGCTGCTGCGCGCCGTCGACGAGCGCGGCTTGCGCAACGTCCGCATCCGCGACGAGGACGTGTCGCCGCTGCTCGCGGCCCTGCCGGATGCCTGCCTCGCGCGGGTCTACCTGCTCTATCCCGATCCCTGGCCCAAGCGACGCCAGCGCAAGCGCCGGTTCGTCTCGGACGAATCGCTCGCCGAGATCGCCCGCGTGCTGCGTCCCGGCGGCCTGTTCCGCTTCGCCAGCGACATCGACGACTACGTCGGCTGGACCCTGGTGCGCACCGCCCGCTGCCCCGCGTTGCGCTGGACGGCGCGCAAGGCCGCCGACTGGACGCAGCCCTATTCCGGCTGGCCCGGTACCCGCTACGAGGCCAAGGCGATCGCGGCCGGGCGCCGCCCGACCTACCTGGAATTCGAGCGCATCGCGTAAGGTAAAATCGGGGCGGCGGGCAAACTAAGCTGTTGTCGAAGCCGCAGAGGGCGCCCGACGGCTTGCCCCGGCTGGGCGCCGGCCCCATCTTGCTCCCGCCCAGCCGGGGCGCCCAACGGGCGTGCCCACCGGGGCGACGCTTTTCGAGACGGCGCGACCGCGCGTTCGAGGGGACGGTGTGACCGACAGGGACGATCACGGCCCAGTAGGCGGCTTGCACGGCCCGGTAGGCGGCTTGCACGGCCCGGCGGCCGACCCGCGCCACGCAGCCTTCGAGGCGGCGGCCATCGGGCTCGCCGTGCTGTCCGAGGACGGCGCGCAGATCCTTGAGGCCAACCCCGCACTCTGCGCCCTGCTCGGCCACGCCCCTGGTGCGCTGTCGGGAAAGCCGGCCTCCGACCTCGTCGGCGGCGGCCGGATCGCCGATGGCATCCATCCCTGGCTCCATGCCGGCGGCGGCTCGGTGGAGGTGCGGGTGCGCCGCTCCGGCGCCGGCGGCACGGTTCTCGTGGTCGAGGCCGTCGACGCCGACGAGGCGGCGCGCTCCGAGGAGAACCGCCAGGACCTCGCCGCCGCGGGTCTCGGCGAATGGCGCTGGGAGCAGGCCACCGGGCGCCTCGTGCTGTCGCGCCGTGCCGCGCAGATCCTCGGCCATCCCCCCGGCGACTCCGTGACCTGGGACATCCTGCGCGCCGGCCTCTCTGCCGGCGAGCCCGAACGCCTCCAGGCCGTGGTCCGGGACGCGATGGCGCGCGACGGCGCCTACCGCTTCGAGACCCGCCTGACGCGGGAGGCGGATGGGCGCGAGGTCGTCCTCGCCGTGCGCGGCCGCCCGGTCCACGCCGCCGACGGGCGCCGCACCGGCATGGTCGGCGTGGTGCAGGACGTGACCACGCGGGTCGAGGCGCGCGACGGCCTGGTCGCCCGCGACCAGCGCCTGCGGGTCGCAACCACGGTCGCCAGGCTTGGGATCTTCGAGTGGCACATGCTCGAGGACCACGCGATCTGGGAGAACGAGCGGATGTTCGAGATCTTCGGGCACGCGCCCGAGGACGGCACCATCGGCAAATCCGAGTTCTTGCGCGACACGCTGCACCCGGACGACCGGGCGAGCGTGCGGCTGGCGATCTCGCAGGCCCTGCGCGACGACGCGATCCTGCACACCACCGGCCGCATCCGCCGCCGCAGCGACGGCGCGTGGCGCACTATCGACCTCGCCGGCCGCTTCGAGCGCGACGCCCCGAACCGGCTGCCGCGGCGGTTGATCGGCCTCGTCGCCGACGTCACCGACCAGCGGCTCGCCGAGGAGCGCCAGGCGCTGCTGATCCGCGAGCTGCACCACCGGGTGAAGAACACCCTGGCCACGGTGCAGGCGATCGTCGGCTCGACCGCGCGGACGGCGTCGAGCATCGACAGCTTCTACGAAGCCTTCGTCGGCCGCATCAAGTCGCTCGCCCACACCCATTCGGTACTTACCGAGGCGACCTGGCAGACCGCGGACCTGCGCACGCTGCTGCTCAGCGAGCTGCGCCCCTACGCCGAGGCGCAGACGCGGGAGGGCGAGGCCGGCGAGGGGGACGGCGCCTTGGACGGCCGCATCACGCTGGACGGGCCGGACACGGCGCTGCCCTCTGAGATCGCGGTGCCGATCGGCATGGCGATCCACGAGCTCACAACCAACGCGGCGAAGTACGGCGCACTTTCCAACCGCCGCGGGCGGATCTCGGTCGCCTGGACCATCCTGTCGGGCGGCTCCGCCGGGATGCTGCATTTCGCCTGGCGCGAAAGCGGCGGCCCGCCGGTGGAGCCGCCCCGCCGCCAGGGTTTCGGCTCGCGCCTGCTGCAGCGGGTGCTCACCACGCAGGTCCAAGCCGAGGTCGAGACCCTCTACGCCCCGGACGGCTTCGCCCTGACGATGCTGGCCCCCCTCCCCGTCCGCAACCCCGGTCTCGACCCGCCGGGCTGAGCCGCTCGACGCCCTCTTGCGGCCGGAACTACGGGTTCACGCATCGCGTAGGCGCAGTCGCCACCCTTTCCTCCCTCCTCTGCGGGGGAGGGTGGCCCGCGACCTACCTCAGGCCGCGCCGCGGTTGCCGCCTTCGCCGCCGGCTTCGACGAAGGCCTTCAGCTCGTCGAGGGAGGCGAAGGTGAAGCGGCCCTGCGGGGTGTCGGCTTCGATCGCGCCGTCGGCGTACATCACGTAGGTGTTGCCGCCCGACGCATAGCGGCCGACCACCTCGCGGGCCGCAGGCTCCGGGGCCGCCTTTGCGGGCTCGGCGTCGAGGCTCGGGCGCAGGGCCGGCTCGGCCGGGGCGAACAGGTCGTCCTCCGGCTCGGGGGGCGAGGCGGGCGG
>NZ_VRUT01000018.1:0-46000 GCF_008039465.1 Methylobacterium sp. WL120
GGCCGCCCCCGTTGCCGCCGCGCCGATGCCGGCCCCGGCGCCGGTCCCGCGGGTGGAGCGCGCCGAGTACGTCGGCACCTGGGGGCCGACCGAAGCCGCCTGCGGCCGGCGCTCGCGCCGGCGCGGCTACATCCCCGCGACGATCACCCCCGACCGCGCCAGCGCCGGGCGGACGATCTGCAGCTTCCACGACGGCCGCCGCACCGGCAACGCCTGGGTGATGGCCGCCGACTGCGCCGACCGCGGCCGGCGCTGGTCGTCGCAGGTCCGCCTCGTCGTCGACGGCGACCGCCTGACCTGGACGAGCGGAAAGGGCACCGCCTCCTACGTCCGCTGCGGACGCCGGGCGGGCTGAACCGGGCCGCCGCACCGCATCAGGCGGCGCGTCGTCCAAGGAAGCGACCGTCGCCGGCTTCGACGATGTGGCCGTAGAGGCTGAGCGTGGCGAGGATCTGCGCCACCCGCGCCTCGATGCGCCTGCCGCCGCGCTTGAACCCGCGACTGAGGGCGGCCGCATCCATCGGGCGGTCGACTCTGCGAAGGATGGCTACGACCGCGAGGGGCTGTTCGCTGCGGTCCGTGGGGAACGCCGGCAAGTCCCTGCCGATCGCGATCTCGGCCTCGCCGAGATCCAGGTCTTCGGTCCTCGCCCCGATCTCTCCGGCGAAGCGCGGGACCTGGTAGTCGGGCCGAAGCCAACGCACATGGCCCGCCGCCTCCTCGCGGGCCCGCTCCGCATTCAGCGCAACGAGCCGGACCAGGATGTCCGCATCGGACAATCCGTGCGGCCATCCGTAGGCGTCGGCGGTCAGCCGGTCGATCGTGTCGTGCAGCTCCCGCAGGATGAGGACGCGCCCGCGCGTTCTCACGTCCTCGTCCCGACTGCTGAGCGGGGCTCCGGCACGGATCAGGTCGAGCAGCTTGTAGACCTCCGTCAGGCCCAGGTCGGGATTTTCTTCCTGGATGACCTTGCGCGTCGAATCCAGCTCCTCTCCCATCGTGCGAAGCTGCATCCTCAGCTTGGCAGACAGTTCGGGAAACGGGAAAGGGTCGAAGCAACGCGTCTTCGAGTAGACCGAGTCGTTCCCGACGCCGAGCCAGCCGCCGGAGCGCTCGGCCCATGTGACGTGGATGTGGGACGACAGGATGGACAGGGTGGCCGCATCCTCGATCGCCATCACGACGATCTTGTCATCGCATAGGATATCACTGTCGATGAACTGAAAGAGGCGTTTTCTCGCCGTGTCGATCGTGCCGATGTACCGGCCGAGGTTCGCCAACGCGAAACGCATCTCGGGGCGCGGTTTACCGAAGAGCCACCACAAGTCCCGGTACGCCAGAACATCCTTGCTGGGCTCGCGGCCCTTGAGGCGGACCTGGTCGATGGCGTCCTGACGCTCGTCGCGCACCTCGAGCAGACGTTGATAGGCCTCGGGATAGCGCGCTCGGATGTCGTCGGGAGCGAGGCCGTACATGTCGATGACGAGCCTGGAGGGTCTGACGGATCGCAGGTCGAGTCCGTTCCGGTACGGCCGTATGAATTCCTCGATGCCCGCGCGTGTCCCGACCCCGAGCAGGCCAGCCTCCGCCTCGTTCAGGACGAACCTCTTTCAGTGCAACTTCACACCGCCGTGAGAGCAGCCTCGGTTCGCGAGAAGCGCCTTCGACTTCGTGATGTCGGCGCCGATCGTCAGGTCCGCGTTGATGATGCCGTCTTCCTCCACGTATTCGACTGCGATCTGCTCGTCGGAGGTGAGCTTTTCCTGCTTGATCCTTAGAAGGCGTCCCGCCGTCGTTTTTCGATCGCCGACCGTCATCGCGATCCGGACCTGCGCGACGCCGCCCTTTCCGCGATACCAGGGGTGATCGTCGATCGCCCACGCGATGCGGATCGGGCGTTTGAGACCCAGGTGATGGGCGACGACCTTGCGACTGAATCCCTGTGCGATCTTGTTCGTCGTCACGAAGCCGAACCGTTTCAGGATCGGCCCCGCAAGCTGGACGGCCGACCGATCCCACCAGCACATCACGAAGTCCGCGCCGCCGGGGACGTTCGGATAGGCGGCCCAGACGGCTGAGGCATAGCCGTGTCCGTATTCGCCGCGCAGGTCGCTTCCTGCGATGAACGGTGGATTCCCGACGATGAACTCGGCGTCCGGCCAGTCCGGCCGCCGGGCCTTCGGATAGGTCTCGACGGGTCTGCCATCTATCTCGACGATCGTCGGAAGCGGATAGCCGTCCCAGGTCAAGACGGCATCGTAGCCTTCGCCGCGTCCGAAGTTGATGTTCTTGAAGGCGCGCAGGATCGGCTCGGACGGGTGTCCGGTGCGGGTCCGGTAATGCTGCTGAAGGTACCCGATCCACACCACGAGCTCGGCGATCGCGGCGGCGCGCGGGTTCAGTTCCAAACCGAGGAACTGGTGCGGATCGACGGTTTCGCGATCCAGCCCCATGTTCTCGGCCTCGCCCAGGCGCGCCAGCGTCTCCAGCACCTCGCCTTCGAGGGTCTTCATCAGCTCGAGCGCGACGTAGAGGAAGTTGCCGGTGCCGCAGGCCGGATCGAGGACGCGGGTGGCGCAGAGCGTGCGGTGGAACGCACGCACGTGGCCGACCGCCGCCTTCTCGTCCCCGCCCTGGTGGGCGGTCTCCGCTCTCATGAGCGCCGCCTGCCAGTCGGCCCGGAGCGGCTGCATCACGGTCGCCTCGACGAGACGCTGCACGTAGACGCGCGGCGTGTAATGCGCGCCGAGCCGTCGCCGCTCCGCCTTGTCCAGGGCCTGCTCCAGCAGCGTGCCGAAGATCGCGGGATCGACCTCCGTCCAGTCCTTCCGGGCGGCCGCCAGCAGCTCCCCGATCTCCTCGCGCGCCAGCGGGAACGCCGTCGCATTGGAGAACAGGTTGCCGTTGAAGAGGCGCAGGTGCTGCTGGAACCCCGAGAAGAAGCGATCCTGCTCCCGCGGCGCGTCCATCTTGGCCCAGAGGTCCGAGAGGAGCGGAGCGAAGACGCCCGGGCTTTCGGCGCATTCTGCCAGCAGTTTGGTGAACTTGCCCTTCGGCAGCAGGTCCACGCCCTCGGCGAACATCGTGAAAATGCAGCGCATCAGGAAGTGGGCGACCTCCTCGGGCGCATGGTCCGCCTCGAGCGCCTTGCTCACGGCGGCGAGCCGCGCGGCGATCTCGCGGGTGACCCTGGCCGCATGCCGCGCCGGATCGAGGCTGCCTGGGTCGGTCCAGATCGCCGCGAGCCGGGTGCGCACCGCCGGGTCGCGCAGGTCTTCGAGAAAGATGCGGAAGCCCTGGCGGTCGGGAAACGGCACGTAGGCCCGCCCGGTCCCGGAGAAATCGGCGAACACCTCCAGCGCGTGGCCGACATCGCAGGTGATGAGGAAGGGCGGTGCCACATGCTCGGGATCCAACAGGAAGACGTAGCCTTCCGCTTGGCGCCGGGCGTTCTGCATCATCACGTCCCAGCCCTTCGCGGCGGCCCGGCGCCCGAGCTGTTCTGGTTCGGCGGCAAGCCGGGAGAGCTGGGCGGCGGAGACCTGCCGCGGCGCGTTCTTCGCGCCGGGAAAGCGCGATTGCTTGGCTTCGAGGATGAAGTGCCCGCGCCGGTAGAGGTCGATGCGCCGGGGAGCCGTACCGCCGTCGCCCGCGCGCAGGCGCACGGCGCGCTCGAAGGCGTAGTCGTTGCGGGCGGTGTCGCCGCCGGCCAGCTCCGGTCGGGGTACGCCGAGCACGTCGCAGAGCTCGCTGAGGAACATCTGGTAGTTCGCGCGCTCCGCACCGCCCTCGCGTGCGGTCCAGCGTTCGATGAAGCCCTCGACGTCCAAACCCGTCTCCCCCCGCCGAACGGAAGGAAATCTCATCCAGGTCGAGAAATCAACCTCAAGTCATATACTGGATTGGCTTCGGAAGATCGCTCTCCCTCGAAAGTACCCGCGGTAACTGAAAATAATCAATGTTTTAAAGCGACTTGCTAAAATTTCAGCATATGCGCATATCGCTCGAGGGCCGATCACCAGCGCCATTCTGGAGAAAAAATAAATCTAGAGTCTCCCAAGCATGGCGGACGCAAACGAAAAGAGGGCCGCCTTGCGGCGACCCTCTTTCCGACCTTGCGATGGTGGCTGGGACTTAGAAGTCCATCCCGCCGCCCATGCCGCCCATGCCGCCGCCGCCGCCCATGGAGGCGCCGCTGTCCTTCTTCGGAGAGTCGGCGATCATGGCCTCGGTGGTGACGAGCAGGCCGGCGACCGAGGCCGCGTCCTGCAGGGCGGTGCGCACGACCTTGGCCGGGTCGATGATGCCGGCCTGGATCATGTCGACGTACTCTTCCGTCTGGGCGTTGAAGCCGTAGGTCTCGGAAGAGGTGTTGTCGGTGATCTTGCCGACGACGATGGAGCCCTCGACGCCCGAGTTCTGGGCGATCTGACGGATCGGGGCCTCGAGCGCCTTCAGCACGATCTTGATGCCGGCCTGGACGTCGGGGTTGTCGCTCGAGAGGGCGGCGACCGCCTTCTTGGCGCGGAGCAGGGCGGTGCCGCCGCCGGGGACGATGCCCTCTTCGACAGCCGCGCGGGTGGCGTTGAGCGCGTCGTCGACGCGGTCCTTCTTCTCCTTGACCTCGACCTCGGTCGCGCCGCCGACGCGGATGACCGCGACGCCGCCGGCGAGCTTGGCCAGGCGCTCCTGGAGCTTCTCACGGTCGTAGTCCGAGGTGGTCTCCTCGATCTGCGCCTTGATCTGCCCGACGCGGGCCTCGATGTCGGCCTTCTCGCCCGAACCGTCGATGATCGTGGTGGTCTCCTTCTCGATGCGGATCCGCTTGGCGCGGCCGAGCATCGGCAGGGTGACGTTCTCGAGCTTGATGCCGAGGTCCTCGGCGATCATCTGACCCTGGGTCAGGATCGCGATGTCCTCGAGCATCGCCTTGCGGCGGTCGCCGAAGCCCGGAGCCTTCACGGCCGCGACCTTGAGGCCGCCGCGCAGCTTGTTCACCACGAGGGTGGCCAGCGCCTCGCCCTCGATGTCCTCGGCGATGATGACCAGCGGCTTGCCGGTCTGCACCACGGCCTCGAGCACCGGCAGCATCGCCTGGAGCGACGACAGCTTCTTCTCGTGGATGAGGATGTAGGGGTCCTCGAGCTCGGCGACCATCTTCTCCGCGTTCGTGATGAAGTACGGGGAGAGGTAGCCGCGGTCGAACTGCATGCCCTCGACGACGTCGAGCTCGGTCTCGGCGGTCTTCGCCTCCTCGACCGTGATCACGCCCTCGTTGCCGACCTTCTGCATGGCGTGGGCGATCATCTCGCCGATTTCCTTGTCGCCGTTCGACGAGATCGTGCCGACCTGGGCGACCTCCTCGGACGAGGCGACCTTCTTGGAGCGCGCGATGATGTCCTTCACCGCGGCGGCCGTGGCGAGGTCGATGCCGCGCTTCAGGTCCATCGGGTTCATGCCGGCGGCGACGTACTTGGCGCCTTCGCGGACGATCGCCTGGGCGAGCACGGTCGCGGTGGTGGTGCCGTCACCGGCGATGTCGTTGGTCTTCGAGGCCACTTCGCGCACCATCTGGGCGCCCATGTTCTCGAACTTGTCGGCGAGCTCGATCTCCTTGGCGACGGTGACGCCGTCCTTGGTGATGCGCGGCGCGCCGAAGCTCTTCTCGATCACGACGTTGCGGCCCTTGGGGCCGAGCGTCACCTTGACGGCATCCGCGAGGATGTCGACGCCACGGAGCATCTTGTCGCGCGCGTCAGAGGAGAAACGAACGTCTTTCGCTGCCATGTGCAGGATTCCTTTTCGTTAGTGGGGAAGCCCCAAGACCGGTTCGGGCCTCGAAGGGCGGTTTAAGTCAGGTGTCCGAAGACCTTAGGCGACGACGCCCATGATGTCGGATTCCTTCATGATCAGGAGGTCCTGACCGTCGATCTTGACCTCGGTGCCCGACCACTTGCCGAACAGGACGCGGTCGCCGGCCTTGACGTCGAGCGCGTTGATGCGGCCGGCCTCGTCGCGGGCGCCCGGGCCGACGGCGACGATCTCGCCTTCCTGCGGCTTCTCCTTGGCGGTGTCGGGGATGATGATGCCGCCCTTGGTCTTCTCTTCGCCTTCGATGCGGCGGACGACGACCCGGTCGTGCAGCGGACGGAACTTCATGAGCTGCCCTCTTGTTTGAATTCGCGAAACGGCGTTGATGCCGCGGTGGTCCGCGTCCAACCCTGCCGTTAGCACTCTAGAAAGATGAGTGCCAAGGCTGCGGGCGAGATAGCCGCGGCCCCTTGGCGAGTCAAGTCTGTCGCACCCTGCGACGGCCGTCGCACGCCGGGTTTCTCCCCTGATCGCACGCGCCGACGGAAGTTCCTGCCATGCTGAGCCTGCACGGACCGGAGGGCGCGCTCGCGCCGAACGAGGCGGGCGGCGCCGCCGTCCCGACGCAGGCCGTGTGGATCGACCTCAACGACCCGACGCCCGAGGAAGCCCGCGCGGTCGAGGAGGCCACCGGCATCCGGGTGCCCTCGCGCAAGGCGCTGTCGGAGGTCGAGAGTTCGAGCCGCCTGCGCCGGCTGAAGAACGGCCTGTCGCTCTCGACGCCGATGATCACCTTCGAGAGCACCGATTCGGTCCTGAACCCACTCGGCTTCGTGCTGACGAAGGACCACCTCGTGACGGTGCGATTCCATGAGCTGCGCGCCTTCGCCGAGGTGCGCAAGCGGGTCCACGAGGGCGAGGAGGCCAAGACCGGGATCGCGGTCTTCCTGCTGCTGATGGAGGAACTCGTCGACAGCCTGGCCGACTCCCTGGAGGATATGGGCGCCGAGCTCGACAGGCTCTCGACCCGCATCTTCGACTTCGACGTGCGCGCCCGGCCCGCGAAATCCGACGAGGCGGCGCCCCCGCGCCGGCGGGACTTGGCGCTGCGGCGCATCCTGCGGGGCATCGCCCGCCGCGGGAAGGTGCTCGGCAAGATCCGGGCGAGCCTGCTCGGGCTCGAGCGCATCGTGCCCTTCGTCGCCGGCGCCTGCGAGCAGGTGCTGGCTCAGGAGGAGACCGACGCCCGCTTCGAGACGATCCGCCGGGACATCGAATCCCTCGACGAGTTCGAGACGCGGCTCTCGGAGAACGTCCAGTTCCTCCTCGACGCGGCCCTGGGCCTGATCAACATCGAACAGAACAACGTCTTCCGCGTGCTCACCGTCGTCTCGGTGGTCGGCGTTCCGCCGACGCTGATCGCCTCGATGTACGGGATGAACTTCAAGCACATGCCCGAGCTCGACTGGGCCTACGGCTACCCCTACGCTCTAAGCCTGATCCTCGCCAGCGCGATCATCCCGATCGTGGTGTTCCGGATCAAGGGCTGGTTCTGAGACGCATCAGACGGAGAGCCGCCGCTCGACCGCGGCGAGGATCGTCTCGCGCACGCCGTCGAGGTTTTCGGCGATCTCGGCGTTGGTGTCGCGCAGGATCGCGAAACCGCAGGATTCAAGGGTACGGGTGCGAACCGCATCCCGCTCGCATTCCTGCATCGTGGAATGGGTCGCGCCATCCACTTCCACGATGAGGTTCGCCTCGATGCAGACGAAATCCGCAACATAGCGATCGATGGGGCACTGGCGCCGGAACTTCCACCCGTTCAGTTGGCGCCTTCGGAGCACGGACCAGAGCTTGGCTTCGGCTTGCGTCTGCGTGCGACGCAAACCCCGCGCGTAAGCGATCTGCTCCATAAAGGCCTCACGGCGCGACGGTGGCGGAGATCCCGCGTTTTCCACGACATGGCTCCTTCTCCCAGGGGGAGAAGGTCGGGATGAGGGGCGTAACGCCACCGAACTGCGCGCGATGTCGACAGCGTCGGCCGATTGACGAGCCCATGTCGCTGCCGGACCGAATCCGGCAGACACGTTGCGACCGGCGCGGTCCTTCCTGACGCCTCCCGCCCCTCATCCTGTCCTTCTCCCCCTGGGAGAAGGGACCCGCGCACTATCCCACAATCGCCGAGAAATCCGCGACTTCGCGGGTGGCGGCGCGGAGCGCGTTGAGGAGGGTGAGGCGGTTCTCGCGCAGGCGCGGGTCGTCGGCGTTGACGGTGACGTGCTCGAAGAAGGCGTCCACCGGGGCGCGCAGCTGCGAGAGCGCCCGCATCGCGCCGCCAAAGTCCTCCTTCGCGACCGCGGCCGAGGCCTCGGTCCGGGCGGTCGCCAGCGCCTCGGCGAGCGCCCGCTCCTCGGGCTGGCCGGCGGCGGCGAGCGCGGCGTCGGGCTCGCCGCCGTAGGCGCAGCCGTCCTTCTTCTCCTCGATCCGCAGGATGTTCGAGGCGCGCTTCACGCCCGCGAGCAGGTTCTTGCCGTCCTCGGTGTCGAGGAAGGCGCCGAGCGCCTCGACGCGGCGGACGACCATCAGCAGATCGTCCTGCCCGGGAAGCGCGAAGACGGCGTCGATCAGGTCGTGCCGGGCGCCTTTTTCGCGGAGGTAGACTTTGAGGCGATCGGCGAAAAAGGTGAGAAGACTTCCTTTGCCATCGACCAAATCCGCAAAACTCGACCCGAGGATACCCGCACTTTTTACAATATCCAAAGTCGTACGCTGGCTTGGGATTCCCTCGTTATGGCTTCGCTTGAAGTAGCTCGATTCGTCTGGAGTCAATGACCTTGCAAGATGTGCGAACGCAAAAGCCTGCGTCAGACTCAGTCTTAGCGAACAATCGACCGCGAGTCGCACGACCCCCAAAGCCGCGCGCCGCAACGCATACGGGTCCTTGCTCCCAGTCGGTTTCTCGTCGATCGCCCAGAACCCGACCAGCGTGTCGAGCTTGTCGGCCAGCGCCACCGCCACCGAGACGGGGTCGGTCGGCACCCGGTCGGACGGCCCGACCGGCTTATAGTGCTCCTCGATCGCGGCGCAGACGCTCGGGTGCTCGCCCTGGAGAGCGGCATAGCGAGCCCCCATCAAACCCTGCAGCTCGGGGAACTCGCCGACCATCTCGGTGACGAGGTCGGCCTTGGCGAGGCGCGCGGCGCGCTCCGCCAGCTCGGGATCGGCGCCGACCAGCGGCGCCAGTTCCTTCGCGAGCGCCGCGATGCGCTGCACCCGCTCGCCCTGCGTCCCGAGCTTCTCGTGGAACACGATGGTGTCGAGCCTCTGTAGCCGGTCTTCGAGGCGGATCGCCTTGTCCGTCTCCCAAAAGAACTTCGCGTCCGAGAGCCGGGCGCGGACGACGCGCTCGTTGCCGGCGGTGATCGCGGCGCCGCCGTCCGAGGCGACGAGGTTCGAGACCAGGATGAAGGCCGGCGCCAGCGCGCCGCCGGCTTCACGAACCACGAAGCATTTCTGGTTGGCGCGGATGGTTGCGCGAACCGCCTCGCCCGGGATGTCGAGGAAGCTTCGGTCGAAGGTGCCCATCAGCACCACCGGCCATTCCACGAGGCCGGCGACCTCCTCCAGCAGGCCCTCGTCCTCCACGAGCTCGAGGCCGCGCGCGAAGGCGAGGTCGCGGGCATCGTGCAGGATGATGTCCTTGCGGCGGTCCGCGTCGAGCACGACCTTGGCGCGCTCCAGGTTCTGGACATAGTCGTCGAAGCGCCGCACCTCGATCGCATCCGGCGCGAGGAAGCGGTGGCCGTAGGTCGTCGCCCCGGCCACGATCCCGCCGACCTCGAACGGCACCACGTCCGGCGTCTCGGTCTCTGGGCCGAAGGTCGCGACGATCGATTGCAGCGGACGCACCCAGCGCAAGGCCCCCGCCTGCGCCGAGGCCGCGCCCCAGCGCATGGATTTCGGCCAAGGGAAGCTGTTGATGATCGCGGGCAGGATCTCGGCCAGCACGTCCAGCGTCGCGCGGCCGGGCTTCTCGATCACCGCGAGGTAGAACTCACCCTTCTTCGGATCGACGACGGTCTGCGCCTGGTCGAGGCTCGTCAGGCCGGCACCGCGCAGGAAGCCTTGCACCGCCGCATCCGGCGCGCCGACCTTCGGCCCGCGCCGCTCCTCGCGCACGGCCTCGCCGCGGGCGGGCAGGCCGGCGACGTGGAGCGCCAGGCGGCGCGGCGTCGCGAAGGCCTTGGCGCCGTCGTAGAGGAAGCCGCGCTCGACCAGGGCGTCGGTCACGAGCTTCTTCAGGTCCTCGGCCGCACGCAGCTGCATGCGGGCCGGAATTTCTTCGGAGCGGAGTTCGAGCAGCAAATCGGGCATGCGCGCGGGAATAGACGCCCGCTCGGCGTCCGTCGAGACGAAGCGACGCGGAAGGCGCGGGATGCCGCCGCCGATATCCGCTTCGCGATGCGCTTAAGGCAGCTTCCCCGACAGGATGGTCACGAGATCCCAGGTCTGGCCTGTCATCGACCGCACGTCGGCGATCAGCCAGCGCCCGTCCTCGCGCACGAGATCGTAGCGCAGATCCTGCGGCGTGAAGTTGCGGAAGGTCGCCTGCACCTGCGCGCGTTCATGATCGGCGGAGAGCGCGACCAGCTTCAGGGTCTTTTGCCAATTCGCCTCGGTGTCCTGCCCGTTCACAGTGAACGCGAAATCGAGGCGGCCGACCTCGTTCCCGGCCTCGCGGCGATCCCGCTCGTAGAGCGCGCGCAGACGCGTGGCGTAGAAGCCGACGGCCCCGATGTCGTCCTTGGCGTAGAAGGCGCGCACGGTCTCGACCGGGTCGGTGGCGGATTGCGCCGCGGCCGGACCGGCGAGGCAGACCAGCGCCAGGGCGGCGAGCGCGACGCGGTTCATGCCGCGGCCGGGGCGCCGCCGGCCTCCGTCAGCAGCCAGGCTGCGCCGCAGGCCTTGGCCAGCTCGCGCACCCGCAGAATGTAGCTCTGGCGCTCGGTCACCGAGATCACGCCGCGCGCGTCGAGCAGGTTGAAGACGTGGCTCGCCTTGATGCACTGGTCGTAGGCCGGCTGCACCATGCGATGGCGGGCGCCCTCGCGCTTCGGAGCGCCGGCGTCGAGGTAGCTGCGGCAGGCCTTTTCGGCGTCGGCGAATTGGCGGAACAGCATCGTCGTGTCGGCCGCCTCGAAGTTGTGCCGCGAGTATTCCTGCTCGGCCTGCAGGAACACGTCGCCGTAGGTCACCTTGTCGGCGCCCGTGCCGCCGTTGAAGTTCAAATCGTAGACGTTCTCGACGCCCTGGACGTACATCGCCAGCCGCTCCAGCCCGTAGGTCAGCTCACCCGCCACCGGCGCGCATTCGAGGCCCGCGACCTGCTGAAAG
Source organism: Methylobacterium sp. WL120 (assembly GCF_008039465.1). Lineage (NCBI taxonomy): Bacteria > Pseudomonadati > Pseudomonadota > Alphaproteobacteria > Hyphomicrobiales > Methylobacteriaceae > Methylobacterium > Methylobacterium sp. WL120. Next base: position 11,206 of record NZ_VRUT01000018.1, read on the forward strand.
TAGGTGAACTGGCTCACCTCCATGCCGTCGCACCAGCATTCCCAGCCAAGGCCCCAGGCGCCGAGCGTCGGGCTCTCCCAGTCGTCCTCGACGAAGCGGATGTCGTGCAGGGCGAGGTCGACGCCGATTGCGGCGAGCGATTCCAGGTAGAGCTCCTGCAGGTTGTCCGGGTTCGGCTTCAAGATGACTTGGAACTGGTAGTAGTGCTGCAGCCGGTTCGGGTTCTCGCCGTAGCGCCCGTCCTTCGGCCGGCGCGAGGGCTGCACGTAGGCGGCTTTCCAGGGCTTGGGCCCGAGCGCCCGCAGGGTAGTGGCCGGATGGAACGTGCCGGCGCCAACCTCCATGTCGTAGGGCTGCAGGATCACGCAGCCCTTGGCCGCCCAGAAGCGCTGCAGCGTCAGGATCAGGCCCTGGAACGAGGTCTTTGGGCTGAGATCGGCATCGCTCGGCATGGGGCTTCTTCGTCGTCGCGCGGGGGGAGGGCGCCCGGGGTTTAAGCGTGCGCCGCCCCATTGAGCAACCGCTAGGCCGGTGCGCGTGCGGGCCCGCACCGAATGTGGCGCAAATTCGACGGACAAGCGGAACCGTATCGGCACGGCCAAGTTTATTGCCCGACATCAGGACATCCGGCGCCCGCAGGGGCCGAACGCCACGGAACATCAGTCATGCGCAGCCTCGCCAAGAAGAACGTCACCGTCTTCGCGGTTCTCGTCGCCGCCTCGCTGGTCGCCACCCCCCTGGTGATGAGCGCCAGCAGCGCTTTCGCGACGGTGGAAGACACCGCCACGGTGACTGTGCCGGTCGCGGTGATGCCGGTCGAGGTCGCCCCGGTCGCGGCGCCCGCGATCAAGGCCGAGGGCTGCACCCGTAAAGTGCGGGTGGTCTACAGCGGCTACGGCACGCCGGACGCCGCCTGCCTGGTCCGCTGATCGCCGGTTTGGCGGTCCCGCTCAGAGACCAAAGCGCGCCCAGGCGGCGCGCTCCTCCACCGCGGCAATCGTCTCGTCCGCAAGGCCGATCCCGCCCGGTGCCGCGCGACGCAAGAGGCGGCTGACGAACGACCCCTTCGCCTCCGCGACGAGCCGCATCTCGACGGTCTCGCCGAAGCGGGTCCTCAAGGTCGAACGGATGTCGCCGAGCGCGTCGACGAGACCGAGCTCCAACGCCTGCCGACCGGTCCAGATCGCGCCGGTGAACAGGTTCTCGCCGGCCTTCAAGGTCGGGCGGCGGGCCGTGACGAGACTGGTGAACAGGTCCTGCACGTCCGCTTGGATGCGCAAGAGGCGCTCGACGTCGGCCGGGTCTTCCGGCCGGAACGGATCGAGCATCGCCTTGGCTTCGCCTTGGGTGTGGACGCGGCGCTCGACGCCGACGCGCGCGAGCAGCTTATCGAACCCGAAACCCGCCGAGACCACGCCGATCGAGCCGACCACCGAGGTCGGGTCGGCGACGATGGTGTCGGCCGCGCACGCGATCATGTAGCCGCCGGAGGCCGCCACGTCCTCGACGAAGGCGTAGACCGGCAGCTTCTTTTCCGTCGCCAGGTCGCGGATACGCCGGTGGATCAAGTGCGACTGGGCCGGCGCGCCGCCCGGCGAGTTGATCACGATCGCCACCGCCACCGCGCCCGGGGTTTCGAAGGCGCGCTCGAGGCTACCCGCCACGGTGCCGATCGACAGGCCGGGACGGAGCGGCGAGACCGCGCCGATGGCGCCATTCAACCGCACGACGGCGACGCGCGGGCGCGCCTTGCGGAAGCGCGCCGGCAGCAGGGCACGCACGAAGTCCGGAACGGCGAGGGGCATGGGGGCTCTGCTCGGGAAGAGTTGCGCCTTCCGAATTGGTCATCGGCACCGCTTGCGCAAGGCTTTCGCCAAGGGGCCGTCGTCGCACGACGAAGTGTTTCGCGTGTCGTCGATCGAACCGAAACAGGCCCATCGCCGTTTCAGGCCCGGCGGAGTGGTTTCCGTCCGGGCGGGGGCGCGATCCTCGACCGTGTTACAGGGAGGAGAGGACGTCTCGATGCGATCCTGGAAATTTCTGATGGTCGTGCTCGCGCTGCTCGGCGGCGCGACCGGGTTGAGCCTCTCGGCGAAGGCCGCCCCGATGAGCGTGCCGATCGCCGCCGCCCAGTCCGACGCCGAACCGCTCGTGCAGACCGCCCGCTGGCACGGCCGCCGGCACTGGCACCGCCATCATTGGCACCGGCATCACCGCTGGCACCGCCACCACCATTGGCGCCGCCATCACCATCACCGCCACCATTTCGGGCATCACCGCCGCCTGCGGTTCTACTGAGATGCGCTCGGGCGGTGTCCGGCACGCCGCCTGATCCATACCCTAGACGAACTCGGCCGGAGCGAAACGGCTTCATGGCGGCCACGGCCGGCCGCGATGCAGGGCGTCCGCCTCGGCGGTGAAGGCGCCGTCCGCCCCTTGGAGGACGAGGGGCGGACGCAGTTCCAGGGCGGCGCGGCTCCCCTTGGTCGCGCTGACGAGGATGCGGATCGCCGGACGATCCGCCCGGGCGTGGACCGGGCGGATCGCGACGCCGCCGAACCGATTGCGCAGGGCGTCGAGGCAGAGCGGTAGCGCGTCGGTCCTGTGGATCAGCCCGAGCCGGCCGCCGGCCGGCAGAAGGTCGGTGCAAGTGCGGATCCAGGCCTCCAATCCGCCGGGGGGAAATGCGTGCGCGGTCGCCTTGCCTGCATCCGGCGACGGGCGGTGGCGACCGGCCTCGAAGAACGGCGGGTTGGTCAGCACGATGTCGGCGCTGCCGGAGACGAGGCCGGCGGCTCGGCGTTCTGCCCCTGGACCGAGCACGTCGGCCTCGACGACCGAGACGCGATCGGCCATCGCGTTGGCCTCGGCGTTCCGGCGCGCCAACGCGGCGAGGTCGGGCGCGCGCTCGACCAGCACGACGCGGCTGCCCGGCGCGCCAATTCCGGCCGCGAGCCCGACCGCACCCGTTCCCGCTCCGACGTCGCAGATCACGTCGCCGGCCTTCGGCTCGACGAGGCGCGCGAGCAGCACCGCATCGGTTCCGGCCCGGTGGCTCCCGCGCGGCGGCTGCAGCAGGCGCAAGGCCCCGCCGAGGAAGTCGTCCGGCGCGGCATCCGAGGTCTGGCGCATGGTCAGGCGGTCGCGTCCCGCAGCTCGTGGCCGAGCCCGGCGTCGCGCAGGAGCCGGCGGGCCTGGGCCGCATGGTCGCCGGGCACCAGCAGGCGGCGGGGGAAGGCGCCGATCGAACCCTCCATCAGGCTCATATGGTTGTCGGCCACGAGGACCGGGATGTCCGCGCCCTCGAGCAGCGATTGCGCGAAGCCGATCAGGACGATGTCGTTGGTGCGGATCAGTTCGGTCATCGCGGCCCCGTTCGCGGGTGGAGGGCGCTTTCGTCGCGTGCGCCGATCCATGCGGCGGCACCATATCCGGTTTCACGCGCGCATGTTGCGGTGCCCTGAAGCCCGTGCGAAGGGGTGGCGCATCGCGCGCTGCAATCGAAGATCGGTCTGGAGGCATCGGACCTTGGGTGTCGTCGTTTCCATCGAAGAGGGCCGCCCCGACGCGGAGGCGAGCTTGGCCGACCTGGTGGCCCTGGTCTCGGGTGGCATGGAGCGGGTGAACGCCCAGATCCTGTCGCGCACCGGATCGGACGTGGCGATGATCCCCGAGGTCGCCAACCACCTGATCGATTCCGGCGGCAAGCGCCTGCGCCCGATCCTCACGCTCGCGAGCGCGGACCTCTGCGGCTATGCGGGGATCGACGGCGACGTGAAGCTCGCCGCCAGCGTCGAATTCATGCACACCGCGACCCTGCTGCACGACGACGTGGTCGACGGCAGCGACATGCGCCGCGGCCGGGTCGCCGCACGGATCAAGTGGGGCAACGAGGCCAGCGTGCTCGTCGGCGACTTCCTGCTGGGCCAGGCCTTCCGAATGATGGTCGAGGTCGGGTCGCTGCGCGCCCTCGACATCCTCTCGGCCGCCGCCACCGTGATCGCCGAGGGCGAGGTGATGCAGCTCACCGCCGCCAAGAACACCGGCACCTCGGAGGACGAGTACCTCGCGGTGATCCGCGCCAAGACCGCCGAGCTGTTCGCAGCCGCCTGCGAAGTCGGCCCGGTACTGGCCGGGCGCCCGGTCGCGGAGCAGGAGGCGTGCCGCGCCTACGGCATGAACCTGGGCATCGCCTTCCAGCTGATCGACGACGTGCTCGATTACGGCGGCACCAGCGCGGCCCTCGGCAAGAACGTCGGCGACGACTTCCGCGAGGGTAAGATCACGCTGCCGATCGTGCTCGCGGTGCGCCGCGGCACCGAGGAAGAGCGCACGTTCTGGCGGCGGACGCTGGAGCAGGGCGCGCTGGAGGAGGGCGACCTCGAGACCGCCTACACGATCCTGCGGCGCCACCACGCCCTCGAGGAAACGGTGGCGCGCGCCCGCGAGTACGGCACGCTGGCGCGGGACGCGCTCGATCCGTTCCCGGAAAGCCCGATGAAGTCGGCGCTGCTGCAGGTCGTGGATTTCTGCGTCTCGCGCGTCCACTGATCCTCGTCGTGGCGAGCCGGCGCCTGCGCCGGCCCGTCAGCGCAGGTAGGTCGCGACGGTCCACCAACCAGGCTGGGCCGAACCGATGGCCCGGGCCGCGCGCGAGGCCGCATGCCGGTCGGCGAACACGGCGAACACCGTCGCGCCCGAACCCGACATCCGCGCAAGCCGGCACCCGGGCTGGGTACGCAACGCCGTCAGCGCCGTGCCGATCACCGGCGCCACGGTGAGTGCCGGCGCTTCGAGGTCGTTGCGCGCCGGCCTGATCGCCGCGAGCAGCGTGTCGGCGTCGCCGCCGCCGATCTCGGGATGCGCCGCGCCGTCGAGCCTGTCTCCGACCTGAAGTCCGAGCGCCTTGAACACGGGGGCCGTCGGCACCGGCACGCCGGGATTGATCAGCACCGCCGGCAGCGGTGCGATCCCAAGCGTCGGGCCGATCTCCTCGCCGGCGCCCCGCATCATCCGCGCCCGCGGATCGAGGCAGACCGGTACGTCGGCCCCCGTCGCCCGCGCGGCGGCGATCACCGCGGGGTGGTCGAGGGCGAGCCCGTTCAGCTCCGCGAGGAGACGCAGGGCGGCCGCCGCATCCGACGACCCGCCGCCGATGCCCGCCGCCACCGGCAGGCGCTTGACGAGGTCGAACGCCCCGACCTTCAAATCCGGCACGCCGTCCGCGAGGTGCCGCGCCGCCCGGATCACGAGGTTGTCCCCGGTCGGCCCGGCCGGCCCGGCGGTCGGGCCGCTCACCGCGAGCGACAGCGCGGCACCGGGATCGAGGGTCAGCGTGTCGCAAGCGCCGGCAAACGCCACGAGGCTTTCGAGCACGTGATACCCGTCGCCGGGGCGACGCCCGAGGACGTGCAAGGTGAGGTTGATCTTCGCAGGAGCGCGGGTGGTGAGACGTGCCATCGCGTATTCTGGACCGATGTGGACGACGCCTCCAGCGAAGATGCGCCGCAAAGAAATGCCGGCTACCCTGGTTGGCAGCCGGCATGAACGATGGATTGAATCGGTGAAAGGCCGTTCAGCCGCCGCTCTTCTTGTCGGCCGCGCCGGGGGCCTCGGTCGGGGCCGGGGCGCCCTTGGGAAGTTCCGGGTTCTCTGCATTGTGCGGCGCCGCCACCGGGGCCGGCGGGTTCTCGGCGGTGGCCGTCGGCTTGTCGGTGTCCGGCAGGCCGTTCTTCAGCTTCTCGTTGATCTGCACGAGGTCGTCCGGCTCGGGGTTGAGATCCTTGGCGTGCTGCCACTGGAACTTGCCTTCGAGGCGGCGGCCGGCGCGCCAGTAGGCGTCGCCGAGGTGGTCGTTGATGGTCGGGTCGCCCGGCTTCAGCTCGACGGCCTTTTCCAGCTCGCGCACGGCGTCGTCCCAACGGCCGAGGCGGAAATAGGCCCAGCCGAGGCTGTCGACGATCATGCCGTCGCGCGGGCTGGCGTCGGCCGCCTGCTTGAGCAGCTTGAAGGCGTCGTCGATGTTGATCTTCTGATCGACCCAGGAATAGCCGAGGTAGTTCAGCACCTGAGCCTTCGCCGCCGGCTGGCTCGCCGGGACCAGCTCCAGGGCCTTCTTCAAGTCGGCCTCGGCCTTCGGCCATTGCTTGGCGCGCTCGTAGGCGGTGCCGCGGAAGTAGTAGGTGGTCCAGAAGTTCGCCTGCGGCCGGTCGCCGATCAGAGCGATCGCACGGCTGTAGGTCTCGGCCGCCTCCTCGTACTTCTTGCGCGAGCGCTGGACGTTGCCCAGCGCCGTGATGATGTCGATGTCGTCCGGGTGCGCCTTCATCGCGGCGTCGAGATATTGAAGCGCCTCGTCGCCCTTGCCCGCCTGCTCGAGGTTGAGGCCGATCTGGATGTCGGCGTTGAGCTTCAGCGGCGAGGTGGCGGGGATCTGGGCGTAGGCCTCGTTGGCCTTCTCCGGCTGCTTCATCCGGTCGAGGGTGTCGGCCAGCGTCAGGCGGGCCAGCGCGTGCTCGGGTGCGAGGTAGAGGGCGAGCCGCAGGTAGACCACCGCCGGCAGCTCGTCGCCCTGCGTGGAGCCGGCGGAGCCGAGCCCATACAGCACCTCGCCGGCGCCTTCCTGCGCGTTGGTGACGAGGCGGGCGAGCGGCTTGCCGGCCTTCAGCTTGTCGAGGGCGTCGCGCACGATCGGGTGGCGCGGCATCAGCGCGTCGAAGTCGGAATAGGCCTGGATCGCCAGGTCGGTGCGGCCGGCATTGGCCTCGAACCGGGCGTAGGCGTCGACGATGCGCAAGGTGTTCTTGTCGGCCTCGTACGCCGCCTTGAGGCGGCGCTCGGCCTCGGCCTGATCGCCGGTGACGCTGGCGATGAGGCCGGCATGGTAGTCGCGGAAGGTGTTGTAGTAGCGCTCACCCTTGAGCTTGCTCACGGTCTCCAACGCCCGCTTGCCGTCGCCGGCGCCGGCATAGGCCCAGGCTGTGAGCAGCGTCGCGGTCAGGTCGGCGGCCGCGCCGCGTCCGCTGCGCGAAAAGTTCTGGCGGGCGGCGGCCCACTGGCCGGCCTTGATCTGCCGCACGCCGAGCGAGAGTTGCGCCAGCCCGTTGGTCGAGTCGCGGTTGACGAGGCGTTCGGCCGCGCGGAAGGCGTCGGGCAGCGCGCCGTCGGCTAGGAGCGAGACGAAGGCACGCTCCAGAAGGTCGGTGTTGCGCGGGTCGGCCTTCACCGCCTCGCGGTAGAAGCTCGCAGCCGCCGCGGTGTCGCGCGAGGCGCCGGCGATGTAGGCCGAGAGGAAGTTGCCTTCGAGGGACTCCGCCGGCTCGTACTCCGACATCGGGCTCGACTCCCGCGGCTGCACGGCGAGCGTGGGCCCGCACAGCGAGACGCTCGCGGCGAACGTCAGGGCGAGCACCGAACGGGTGCGACGGGGGCGGACATCGGTCATGGGCACCGTTCACGGCTCCTGCGGGCGCCGGCCCATCGCGGCCAGGCGGCGCCGAATTCGGCGGGGACACTGGACTCTTCCCGCCACGCCCGCAAGGCGAAAGGATGGCGCGGGCACGACCGCTCAAGGCCGCCGCACCCGTCGCGATTCTTAGGCTCGCAAGGCCGTGCGAGCGCGCTTTCCTTCCACCGAAGCCCTCCGGGAGAGGCGCGCTGCGTCGGAGACACGCTCTGCGCCGGAGCAGGTCTCCGGCCGCCTCCTGATCACATGTTCGGGTAGTTCGGTCCGCCCGGGCCCTCCGGCGTCACCCAATTGATGTTCTGGTTCGGGTCCTTGATATCGCAGGTCTTGCAGTGGACGCAGTTCTGCGCGTTGATCTGGTAGCGCACGCCGTCCCCGGCCGCCGCATCCTCGACCCACTCGTAGACGCCGGCCGGGCAGTAGCGCGCGGAGGGACCGCCGAACACGTCGTGCTCGGAGGCCTTCTGCAGGCCCATGTCCTTCACCTGCAGGTGGGGCGGCTGGTCCTCCTCGTGGTTGGTGTTCGAGAGGTAGACCGAGGAGAGCCGGTCGAAGGTGAGCTTGCCGTCGGGCTTCGGGTAGACGATCGGCGTCACCTCGGAGATCGGCTTGGTGCAGGCGTGGTCGGGCTTGCCGTGCTTGAGCGTGCCGAAGGGCGAGGCGTTGAGCAGCGTGTTCGACCACATGTCGAGGCCGCCGAGGCCCACGCCCGCGAGGGTGCCGTAGCGCGACCATAGCGGCTTCACGTTGCGGACCGCCTTGAGGTCGGCGCCGATCGCGCTGTCGCGCCAGCCGGCGTCGTAGGCGGTGAGCTCGTCGCCCTGGCGGCCCGCCTTCAGCGCGTCGGCGATGGCGTCGGCCGCCTGCATGCCGGAGAGGACCGCGTTGTGCGAGCCCTTGATGCGCGGCACGTTCACGAAGCCGGCGGAATCGCCCACGAGGCAGCCGCCGGGAAAGACGAGCTTCGGCACCGACTGCCAGCCGCCTTCCATGATCGCGCGCGCGCCGTAGCCGATGCGCTTGGCGCCCTCGAACACCTCGCGGATCATCGGGTGGGTCTTGAAGCGCTGGAACTCCTCGAACGGCGACAGGGTCGGGTTCTCGTAGTTCAGGTGGGTGACGAAGCCGACCGAGAGCAGGTGGTCGTCGAAGTGGTACAGCCACGAGCCGCCGCCGGCCTTGTTCGGCAGGGGCCAGCCCATCGAGTGGCGCACCAGGCCCGGCTCGAACTGGCCGGGCGCGAGCTGCCACAGCTCCTTCACGCCGAGCCCGTACTTCTGGTGGTCGCTGTGGCGGTTGAGTTCGAACCGGTCGATCAGGGTCTTGGTCAGCGATCCGCGGGCGCCCTCGCCGAAGATGACGTACTTACCGCGCAGCTCCATGCCGCGGGTGTAGTCGTCGCGCGGCTCGCCCGACTTGGCGATGCCGAGGTCGCCGGTGGCGATGCCGACGACGACGCCCCGGTCGTCGTAGAGCACCTCTGAGGCCGGGAAGCCCGGATAGATCTCGACGCCCAGCGCCTCGGCCTTGGCGCCGAGATACTTGGCGACGTTCGACAGCGAGCCGACGAAGTTGCCGTGGTTCGACATGAACTTGGGAAAGAACAGGTTCGGCATCGTCACGCCGCTGTTCTTGGTCAGGTACAGGAACTCGTCGCGCTCCACCGCGGTCTTCAGTGGACGCTCGGAATCGTCGCGCCAGTCCGGCACCAGGGTATCGAGGCCCGACGGGTCGATCACGGCGCCCGAGAGGATGTGGGCGCCGACCTCGGAGCCCTTCTCGACGACGACGACGTTGATCTCGTCGCCGCTCTCATGGGCGTGCTGCTTCAGGCGGATGGCCGCGGCGAGGCCGGCCGGCCCCGCGCCGACGATGACCACGTCGAAATCCATGCCCTCGCGTTCGGGATGCGCCATGCCTGTCGTCTCCTGCCGTGTCTCTTTCGTGCGCCCGGGCCGTCCGCTGACGCGGGCCGATCGGTGGATGCGCCGTGTGCTGTCGTTCTGAACCCGTTCCAATGTAGGTTGGCAAGCCGCCGCTGGCAGGGGAGAAGGCGCGGGAGCGGCCAAGTCGCGCATCGCGGCGTCTCGGCGCCGCGCGGCGACGGCGCCGATGCCGCGTTGTCCACAGGTGCGTCACGCCCCACATCATGCCCATGACATCGTCGGCGGACGCACAGCGCGACCTGATCGCGTATCTCGATTTCCATGTGGAGAGCGGCGTCGACCTCGCCCTCGACGAGGCGCCGCACGACCGCTTCCAGGAAGCCGACACGCCGGCTCCGACCCTGCGCCGCACATCACCCGCCCGCGACGCGCCCGTCGAGGCCGCGCGCCGCGCGTTGCCGCCGCGCGACGCGGTGTCGTCCCGCGAAGAGGCGCCGCCGGCACCGGAGAAGGCGCCGTCACCGCCCCGCACCTACGGACAATCTGCGTCGGCCAAGCCCGAGGAAGCCGCCACCGATGCCCGGGCCCGGGCCCGGGAGGTCGGGACGCTCGCGGAGCTGGAGGCGCTGCTCACGGACTTCGACGGGTGCCCGCTGCGCTTCACGGCCAAGAACCTCGCCTTCTCCGACGGAAATCCCGCCGCGAAGCTGATGTTCATCGGCGAGGCGCCGGGCGCCGACGAGGATCGGGTCGGCAAGCCGTTCATGGGCCGCTCGGGCCAGCTGCTCGACCGGATGATGGCGGCGATCGGCCTCGACCGCACGATGGCCTACGTCGCCAACGTGGTGCCGTGGCGCCCGCCCGGTAACCGCGAGCCGACGATCCAGGAGCTCGCCGTGTGCCGCCCGTTCCTCGAGCGGCAGATCGAGCTTGCCGACCCCGACATCATCGTCTGCCTCGGCAGCCCGGCGACGAAGGCGATCACCGGCACCAAGGACGGCATTCTGAAGGCGCGCGGGCGGTTCTACCCCTACGCGATGCCCCATCGCACGGTGCGGGCGCTCGCCACGCTCCACCCGGCCTACCTCCTGCGGCAGCCGATGCAGAAGCGGCTCGCCTGGCGGGATTTCCGGCTGCTGCGCGCCGCCCTCGACGGAAAAGCTTGACCGTTCGAGCGGAACCCTCGCTCGGCCTGTGTCATTACCCTGCGACTCGCGATAACGGCGTCGTGAGAACGAGTGGCGGTCGAAATTATGCGCTGGGACGATTTTCGGAGTTCGGACAACGTCGAGGATCGTCGCGGCGAAGGCGGCGGCGGCGGTATGGGCTTTCCGGGCGGCGGTGCCGGCGGGCTCGGCATCGGCGCGATCGTCGTGATCCTGATCATCAGCTGGGTCACCGGCATCAATCCGGCGATCCTGATGGGCGGCGCCGAACAGATGACCCGCGGCGGCGGCAGCCAGCGCGAGGAGCAGGCCGACCCGCAGACGCAGACGCGGCGCAAGACGGCGCCGACCGACGACAGCGGCCGTTTCGCCTCCAAGATCTTGGGCAACACCGAGGACGTCTGGAGCCAGATCCTCCCGAACCAGACCGGCAAGCAGTACACCCCGACCACGATGGTGCTCTACACCGGCGGCACACGCAGCGGCTGCGGCTCGGCCCAGGCGGCGATGGGTCCGTTCTACTGCCCGCTCGACAAGAAGGTCTATCTGGACACCGGCTTCTTCAAGGAGATGGAGCAGAAGTTCGGTGTGAAGGGCGACTTCGCCTACGCCTACGTCATCGCGCACGAGGTCGGCCATCACGTGCAGGACGTCCTCGGCATCCTCGGCAAGGTCCAGGCCCGCCAGCAGCAGGCCTCGTCCAAGCGCGAAGCGAACGCGCTCTCCGTCCGGATCGAGCTGATGGCCGATTGCCTCGCCGGCGTCTGGGCCAAGAACTCCAACGACAAGTACAATTCCCTGGAGCAGGGTGACATCGACGAGGCGATGAACGCGGCCAGCGCGATCGGAGACGACAAGCTGCAGAAGCAGAGCCAGGGCTACGCAGTGCCGGACTCGTTCACGCACGGCTCGTCCGAGCAGCGCCAACGCTGGTTCATGAACGGCTACAAGAGCGGCCAGACGAAGTCCTGCGACACGTTCCGCACCGCCAACAACTGAGCTTTGCCGGACGTTTGTCTTGGGACGTGAGGCTTGGTCGCTCTTCGTTCGCACCGAGCCGGTGGTTCCACACTGAAAGTGGCTTAAGATCAGGTTTCAGAGTGGTGGTCTAGGCATGGCACCGCACCGTGGACGCCGTGCCCAGATCAGTTCGGTCCTATTGGGCCGAGCATTCAACAGAGGCGATGCGGTTGGTCCGTCAGCGAAGGATGTTCGGGGGCGTCGCCGGGCTCGCATTGAGCAGCGTGACGGTCACCCGCCGGTTCGGGGCGATGTAGGGGTTGTCGGGAAAGACCGGCTCGGTGTCGGCGCGTCCCACCACCGACGCGAAGTTCTCGTTGGGAACCCCGGCGCCCGACAGGATCTCGCGTACGGTGAGCGCACGCCCGGCGGTGAGGTTCCAGGGTTCGCCGGCCCGCGCCGAACCCGGGCGGGTGGCGGACGTGTAGCCGGTGATGGACAGGCGGTTGGGTAGCCGGCGCAGGGCGGGCGCCAGCGCTTCCAGCACGCGACGGGTCCGCTCGTGGGGGTCGACCGAACCCTCGCGGAACATGGAACGGCCGTCGTCGTCCACGAGGGAGACGTTCACGCCCTCCTTGGTCGGCTCGATCACGATGTTGCGCGACAGCTCGGCGATGTCGGGCATCTTCTGGAGCGCCTGCCGCAGGCTGGCCATGGCGCTGTAATTGGGCTGCACGCTGGCGGCCGGGCGGCTGGCATCGAGGTCGCTGGCGCCGCCCGCACTGGTCGGGCGCGCCCTCTCATCCTGCTCGGCTGAACCCGTCGCCTTCTCGCGGGGCGTGGACGGCTTGTTGCCCGACGTATCGAGAGAGGTCCCATAGAGCATTCCGCCAGCGCCGCTGGAAGCGGGGCTCAAAGCCGCCGGCGCAAAGTATTCCGCCAAACCGGCCTTCTGCTCCTGCGTCGTCATGCTGATCAGCCACATCAGCAGAAAGAACGCCATCATGGCGGTCACGAAGTCCGCGTAGGCAATCTTCCAGGCCCCGCCGTGGTGCCCGTGCGCGGCCTTCTTGACCTTCTTGATGATGATCGGCTGGAGCGCCATGATCGTCGCGTCCCTTCTCGAGATGGGGTCGGATTAGGCGGGCAGGGCGGCGGTCGCCGCTTCCACTTCGTTGAAGGTCGGGCGGACGTCGCTCATTAGGGCCTTGCGGGCGAATTCCACCGCCATCACCGGCGGCTGGCCGGCGATGTGGGCAAGGAGACCAGCCTTTAGCGAAACGTAGTATTTCGACTCCGCCTCGAAGAGGCTCTTGAGCGACTGCGCCATGGGCCCGAAGAAGCCGTAGGCGACGAAGACGCCGAAGAAGGTGCCGACGAGCGCGCCGCCGATCAGATGGCCCAGCACCTCCGGCGGCTCCTTGATGGCTCCCATCGTCTTGATCACGCCGAGCACGGCGGCGACGATGCCGAGCGCGGGCGTACCGTCGGCGAGCGACTGCATGGCCGAGACGATACGCTCCTGCTCCTGGTGGTGCGTCTCGAGTTCCTCATCCATGAGCGCATCGATTTCGTGGACGTTGTTGGCGCCCAGCGTCACCATCCGCATGTAGTCGCAGACGAATTCGACCGCGTGATGGTTGGCTGCAAAGGTCGGGAAGGCGTTGAACAGCGTCGACTCGCTCGGCTCTTCGATGTGCGGCTCGAGCGCCATCAGGCCTTTCTGCTTCGCGAGCTTGAACAAGGAAAACTGCATTCCCAGAAGCTCGACATAGGCTTGCTGGTTGTATTTCGGCCCCTTCACGAGCGTGCCGAACATGGCGGGCACGGCCTTGAGCACCGGCCCGGTGTTGCCGATGATGAAGGCCCCGATCGCCGCACCGAGGATGATGACGAACTCGAACGGCTGCCAAAGCACTTCGAGGTGGCCGCCCATCGCCGAATAGCTGCCGAAGACGCAGGCGAAGACGATCAGGGTGCCGACGATCAGCCGCATGATGTGCCATCCTTGGCCGGCAGCAGGGACAGCCCGCGCGAAGCCATTAACGATCCGACAAATCACCGAGGAAGGTTAATGGCGGGTTTCGCGCTTTGGCCGGAGGCTGGATCAGGCAACGCAGCGCTCGCCTCCCAACCACCTCTGAGGGCTGAGACACAAGGTTCGGTGGCTTCGGCGCACGACAACGTAGGTCGGACGAGCGGCCAAACTGATCTGAGAGGAAATGGTGGACGGTGCAGGGATCGAACCTGCGACCTTTCCCGTGTGAAGGGAACGCACTACCGCTGTGCTAACCGTCCATCCCGCGCGGCGAGCCCTTGGGCCGCCGCGATCCCGATCGACCAGCGCTGACGCCGTCGATCCCGGAACGAGGGCCTTCTAGGGCCGGCTGAGCGGTGGCGTCAAGCTGCAGAACCGATGCGATCACCGATCGACATCGACGACCGCACCGGTTCCGGCCGGATTTCCGCTCCGCGCTTGTCGGCCGCCGCGGCGCCCCATCCAAGGAACGCCGGGTTCCGGCTGCCTGGAAGCGTCGCCGACCGCGCAATCCGTCGCCACGTGTTTCCGCCGTCTACGCGCGACATCCCGGTCGGGCTGTGGCGGAGAGGGGCAATTGGAGGTTAAGACGCCGCCATGGCTCCTCTTGTCCGCTTCGCGCCGTCGCCCACCGGCTTCCTCCACATCGGCAACGCGCGGCCCGCGCTGCTGAACGCGCTCTTCGCCCTCGCGAACGGCGGTCGCTTCCTGCTGCGGCTCGACGACACCGACCGCGAACGCTCGACCGAGGCCTTCGCCGAGGCGATCGAGACGGACCTCGCCTGGCTCGGCATCGTGCCGGACCTGCGCGCCCGCCAATCGGACCGGACGGCGGTGTACGACGCCGCCGCCGACAAGCTGAAGGCGCTCGGCCGGCTCTATCCTTGCTACGAGACGCCGGAGGAGCTGGAGCGGCGGCGCAAGCGCCAGCTCGGCCGCGGCCTACCCCCGATCTACGATCGCGCGGCGCTCGCGCTGAGCGACAACGAGCGCGCCGCCATGGAGGCGGAAGGCCGCATCCCGCATTGGCGCTTCAAGCTCGAGCCGCGGGCGGTCGCCTGGGACGACCTCGTCCGCGGCACGGCGCACGTCGATTGCGCCTCGCTCTCCGACCCCGTGCTGGTGCGCGCCGACGGCAGCTACCTCTACACGCTGCCCTCGGTGGTCGACGACGCCGACCTCGGCGTCACCCACGTGATCCGTGGCGAGGACCACGTCACCAACACCGGCGTACAGGTGCAGATCTTCGAGGCGCTGGGGGCTGCGCTTCCGGTCTTCGGCCACCACAACCTTCTGACGACTGCGGACGGCGAGGGGCTGTCGAAGCGCCTCGGCCACCTGTCGCTGCGGTCGCTGCGCGAGGCGGGCTACGAGCCGGCCGCCGTGCGCTCGCTCGCCGTGCTCACCGGCTCGGCCGAGGCTGTGCGCGCGGTCGCGACGATGGACGCGCTCGCCGAGCTCGTGAACCTCGCCCACATCTCCCGGGCGCCGGCCAAGTTCGATCCGCACGAACTCGACGGGCTCAACGCTCGCATCCTCCACGAGATGCCGTTCGCGGACGCCGCCGAGCGCCTGGACGCGCTCGGCATCCCGGCGGCCGTCGCCGAACCTTTGTGGCTGGCGGCGCGGGCGAATCTCCACCGGATCGCCGAGATTCGCGACTGGTGGCAGGTGGTGGTCGGGCCGGTCGCGCCGGTGATCGCGGACGCCGTCGTGACCGACGCGGCGTTGGCGACGCTGCCGCCCGAGCCCTACGGCCCCGAGACCTGGAAGGCCTGGACCACCGCGATCCGCGAGCGGACCGGCGCCAAGGGCAAAGCCCTCTTCATGCCGCTGCGCCTGGCGCTCACCGGCCTGGAGCACGGGCCGGACCTGGCTGCCCTGCTGCCGCTGATCGAGCGCGATCGTGCGGCGCGGCGACTCGCGGGCGAGGCGGCCTGAGGCTATTCGGCGAGATCGAGGAGGTGCCGGCCTTCGCGGTCGTCGACCTCGATGATCCACAGGTCGGGATCGAAGCGGATCTCCTTGGTCAGGCGCTCCTCGGCATCGAGCGGCGTGCCCTCGGTGACCATCGCCACGAAACGGCGGCCGCCGGAATCCTCGCCCTCGAACAAAGCCTGCGGCGCCGGCCCGTAGAGGTCGGCGCGTCCGTCGAGGCGATCGACCTTGACGAAGATCGCGCCCGCCTCCGCCGCCCCGCGCCGCCGCTGAACCGCGGAGATGCCCTCGACGGCGAGGCGCCTCAGGTGGGCCGAGACCCAGAAATCGGAGCGCAGGCGCGGCATGGGACCTCCCAGTGCGGATGCGCGCCGGGCATGCGCCGCGCCGGACCGCGATGCAATCAGGCCGGGGGCAGGGCAGCGCGAGCGGCGAGCTCGCGCAGGGTCCGGCCGGCGGGTTCGCCCTTTACCGGCAGCTTGCGGTCGCGCTCGAACTTTTCGATCGCCGCGCGGGTGGTGGCGCCCATCAGCCCGTCGGCCTTGAGCGGCCCGTAGCCGAGCTTCGTCAGAGCCTTTTGCGCCTGCATCACCGAGGGCTGCGGTTTCGGTGATGCGGCGGCCGCCTTCGGCGTGACCGAGGCGGTGGTCTCGCCGGACCGGATCAGGTCGGCGATCGCATCCCGGTTCGCAGGCTTGGCGGATTCGGCGGTCTTGGCCGGCGGCCGTGACGGCTCGGCGGGCCGCGCGGCTTCGGCCGCCATGTCCGGCGAAGCCTTCGGGACCGGGTCCTTCCGTACCGCGTCTTGGCGAAGCGCGTCTTGGCGAAGCGCGTCTTGGCGAATCGCGATCTTCGGCAGGATCGGCGCCGGGTGGCGGCCGGTCTGGTAGCCCAGCGCGTTCATCGAGACCATCACCACGGCGCCGAGCGCGACCACCCCGCCGAACAGCGTACCGGGGTTGCGCCGGCACATGCGCAAGGTCCCGCTGGCCACGGCCCCGAGCATCACCCGCCATTCCGAGGCGTCGGCATCGGTGATGGCTGCGCGAGGTGGTGTCGGGTGGCGGGCGGCCTTGGCCGGGCGTGCGCTGCGGGCCTCGCCGGCGACGGTGATCTCGCGATGGTCGCGCATCTCGGACATTCTGTCTCCCCGTTGCGTTTCGGATCAGCCGGCGCGGCGCAGGCGCGCGGCTTCGTCGGGCTCCCGCACCACCGTCGGCCCGCTGTCGAACAGGCCGAGCGGCAGGCGAACGACGGCGCCGGTGGCTGGCGCATTGCGGGTCGTGCGCACCCGGGCGGTCAGCGGCGCGGTGCCGAGCGCGCTTTCGGGCTGGCGGCAGGCCTTCGGCAGGCTGACGGTGACGGCCGTCCCCGCATCCGGCGCGCTCTCGATCGTCATGGCGCCGCCGTGCAGGCCGACGAGACCCTGCACCACGGACAGGCCGAGGCCGGTACCCTCGTGGGTGCGCTTGTAGCCGCCGGTCCCCGCCTGGAAGAACGGCGTGCCGAGCCGCGGCAGGTCGGCTTCCCGGATGCCGATGCCGGTATCCGAGACGACGAGGTCGAGGCCGGTCTCGGTCCTGCGCAGCGCCACCTCGATGCGGCCGCCGGCGGGCGTGAACTTCACCGCGTTCGAAATCAGGTTGATCAGCACCTGCCGGCAGGCACGCGAATCCGCGGTGATCTCGATAGAGCCGTGCGCGGGCGTCGGCACAAGGACGATTCCGGCCTCGTCGGCCTTGAGCTTCATCAAGTCGCAGCAGCTGCGCACGAGAGCTGCCGCGTCCACCGTCTCCGGCGCGTAATCGAAGTTGCCGCTCTGGATCCGGCTCATGTCGAGCAGGGTGTTGACGACGCTGAGCAGGTGCTGCCCCGAGGCGCCGATGATGCCGGCATATTCCCGCGCCCGCTCGGGCCCGAGCACCATCGCGCCTTCGCCGGCCAGCACCTCGGAGAAGCCGATGATGGCGTTCAGGGGCGTGCGCAGCTCGTGGGTGACGTTGGCCAGGAACCGGCTCTTCACCTCGTCGGCGCGCTCCGCCTCGGCACGCGCCCGCTCCAGTTCCTCGGCATGGCGGCGATGCTCGGTCACGTCCCGGGTCACGGCGACGACGCCGACCGGGCCGGACGGACCCTGCGCGATCCGGTGCGCCCGCATCTCGACATGGATCAGCCGTGCGCCGTCCTGCCGCCGCGCGGTCGGGTCGACGTTGAGGCGCAGCTGCACCGTCGCGGGCTTGCCCAACGCCGCGACGTCGCTGATCGCCTGCAGGAAGGCGGGGCGGTCGGCGACGTGGACGCGCTCCAGCAGGCCGTGGCCGCGCAGGCGCAGGGCGTCGGTGCCGACGAGGGTCTCGGCCGAGGCCGACGCCTCGATCACCCGGCCGTTGGCGTCGTGCCAGGTGACCAGGTCGTCGATCGCGGCGAGCAGCATCCGGTCCCGGGCCTCGTTGTCGCGCATGCGCTTGCGCCATTGGCCCTCGTTGCGCATCTGCTCCAACACCTGCGCGGCGACGTGGCCGATGGCGGTGATGGCGAAGACCGGTAACGCCACGGTGGCCGAGAGCGCGACCGTCGGGCTGGTGACGATCCAAGAGCCGGCGAGCGCGACGCCGAGCACGCCGAGCATCGCCAGCAGGGACGCGGCGACGGTCGCCCGCTTCGAGCCGGAGACCACCGCTTCGAGCGGGATCGCCACGAGCCAGACGGTCGCGGCCGACTGCACGCCGCCGGTGAGCCCGGCGAGGCAGACGATCAGCCCGGTGAGGCCGGCGGAGGAGACCGCGTGAGCGACCCAGAGCGAGCCGGTGCGCGAGAGCAGGACGGCGGCGAGGACCGGTAGGAACAGGCTGGCGATGGCGAGGACTTCGATGCCCGAGGGCACGCCGCGCCACAGCAGGTAGGGCGGCAGCCCAGCCATCATCACCGCGCCGGTGGCGAGGCGCGAGACCAGGAAGCGCTCGTGGCGGAAGCGCACGGCCGCGTCCTCGATCGCGGATTCATGCACGAAGCTCGCGAGGCGGGCGTCGAGCAGCGCGGGCAGCCGGTGTTGAATACGCAAGACAGATACGCGCAACGCACAAGACCCAAGACCCGGGGCAGCCAACACCGCGGCATCCCAGGAAATACTCGGCCTTCGCGCCCCCCGGTTCGGTGACGAACGACTAGGAGCCGACCGTCGCAGACCGGGCTTAAACGAGTGTTGCGCGCCGGCTTCCGATCACCCGGATGCTTTCCACAACGTAACCGTGACTGTGCGCCGTCGTCCCGAATGCGGTTCGTTCACCATCGACGCCGATTTCCGCGCTCAGTTGACGGCGGGTTCAGGAAGTCGGCGCCACCCTCGGCCAGTCCAACCCGTCCGCCGTCCGGATCACCGTCCATGTCGTTCCTGTTGCGAGCCGCCCTGGTGATCGGCGCGTTGTCCTATTTCGCGGCGACGCGCGACCAGCCCTCGACGTCCGCGATCGGACCCGCAGCGACGGCGACGGCGACGGCGACGGCGGCCGTGCGCGATCCGGCTGCGACGGTCCTGGCGACGGGATCGACGGTGCTCGCGACGGTCGGGTCCGCCTCGGTGGCCTGGAGCGCACTGCCGGCGGAGTCCCGCCAGCGTTTGGCGCAGGATGCCATGGCCGAGCTCGGCAGGCACGTCGGCACGGCAAGCGTCTCGCGCGACACCCTGGCGGACGCCGACCGCAAGGCCGCCTGGCGCGGCGCGGAGGGGCACTGACGACGCGGCGCGGACTGAGCTGCGACGCGCGAAGCCGGCTCTAACGGCGGCAGCCCATCAGCAAGCGAAAGGCCCGGCTCGTCACCGACATCCGGGCGGGCTTCAAGACGACTTGCGCGCTCGTCCCGGCAGGGTCGTGCGGGCGGCAGGCCGTTCGACGGCACTTGCCCTGACCTTGCCCGTGTCCGGCGCATGGTGCGGCTGGTGCGCGTCGGCCGTGGCGGTGCGCTCGCGCAGCGGCCGGTCGAGGATCGCCGAGAGCAGGTCGCGGGCGGCCGGGCGATCGGTGGTGCGGAACAGGCGGACAAGTTCGAACACCCGCTCGGCCGAGCGCGACACCGCCTCGTCGAGGGTCAGGAAGACGTAGACCGCCTCCTCCTCGTGCAGGTCGGCGGCGCGCAGGCATAGGGTGAGCAGGTCGTAGCGCGAGCCCGGGTCCGGCGCGGCGCGCAAGAAGTTCGCCGGCAGCCCCAGGCCGTCGGACAGCGCGGCGATGAAGCCGGGCACGTCGTGGGCGGCGGACAGTCCGAGCAGCATCGCGCCGAGGTCGCGTGGTGGGGGCGGGCAGGGGCGAAGCGCCGCCGTGGCGGCGATGGCCTCGCGGATCGCATCGCGCCGGATCGGGTCGGCATGCAGGTAGAGCGGCGCGAGGTCGTCGGCCGCGAGGTCCGGGCGCGCCAGAAGCAGGCCGGCGAGGTCCGGGTCGGCGCGGCCGCGGCCCACGAGGTGGCGGGCGCTGTCGCTGCGCAGGGTGATCGCGAGGTTCCCGGCCAGCGCCCGGTCGATCGCCGGATCGCCGCGCTGCGCCAACTCGGCGACGACTGCGCGGGGCAGGCCGGGCCGCCCGGCCATCGCCGAGCCGAGGTCGGCGCCGTCGAGGAGCGCCGCGTCGATCAGGGCCGGCGAGAGCGTGACGGCTGTCTCCAGGACGATGTCGCGGACGCGGCCGCCGCGGGCGGCGAGGGTGGCCAGAACGGATTGCGGCGTGTCGGCGAAGGGCGCGAGCTTCTCCGCGATGATCGCCGCCGTCTCCTCGTCGACGGTCGGGATAAGCCCGCCGGCGAGGGATGCGAAGGACTCGATGTCCGACTTGTCGCGGTTGGCCGCCTGCACGAACAGATCGGTCTGGACCCGCAGGATGACGGGCTTCAGGTCGAGATGCGCGATGCGCGACAGTTCGATCAGCCCGGACAGGTCGGGCGCGACCTCGACGGATGGGGGCATGGCACTTCGGATACGCAGGAACTGCAACGACCATCACGCTAGGGCCTTTTGCGTGAATCGATCTTTAATCCTCCTTCCCGACGGCCGTGTCGTCCTGCGCCAATCTTGCCTGCGCCAATATTGGACCCGATCGATCGATACGTGCCTCAGGCCTTGGTCCCGCTCACCGTGACGCGGCCCTCGACCGGGTAGGCCGGATCGTTGTAGCCGGGCGTCGAGGGATGGCCGGTCACGACGAGGCCGTCGACCAGGGCCTCGTCCTCGGGGGTGAAGGCGTAGTCGAGCCCGCCGAGGTAGTCGGTCCACTGCGCCAGCGTGCGCGGACCCGCGATGACCGCTGTCACCGCGCGGTTGTTCATCACCCAGCCGAAGGCGAACTGGCCGGCGGTGATGCCGCGGGCCTCGGCATGGTCCTTCAGGGTGCGGGCGATGCGTAGCGATTCCGGGCGCCATTCCGTCTGCATCATCCGCGTGTCCTGGCGGCCGGCGCGGGTGTCGGCCGGGGGCGGGGCGTCGGGATCGTACTTTCCGGTCAACACGCCGCGGGCGAGCGGCGAGTACGGCACCACCCCGAGGCCGAAATGCGCGCAGGCCGGCAGGTGCTCGGTCTCGGGCATGCGGTTCAAGGCGTTGTAATAGGGCTGGCTCACCACCGGCCGGTCGATGCCGTAGGCGTCGCACAGGCGGCAGATCTCGGCGATGCGCCAGGAGCGGTGGTTCGAGACGCCGAAATGCCGGATCTTGCCCTGGCGGACCAGGGTCTCCATCGCCCGCACGGTCTCGTCGAGCGGCGTCGCGTGATCCTCCCGGTGGAGGTAGTAGATGTCGATGAAGTCGGTGCCGAGCCGGCGCAGGCTCTCGTCGGCGGCGCGGAGCACGTGGACGCGCGACAGGCCGCGGTCGTTGGGTCCGTCGCCCATCGGGTTGGCCACCTTGGTGGCCAGCACCCAGGCATGCCGGTCGGCGGCGATCGCCCGGCCGGTGATCTCCTCCGAGACGCCGGCGTTGTAGACGTCGGCCGTGTCGATGAAGTTCACGCCCGCCTCGCGGGCGCTGGCGACGATGCGCGCGGAATCGGCCTCGTCGGTGGCGCCGCCGAACATCATCGTGCCGAGGCAGATCGGCGAGACCTTGAGGCCGGAGCGGCCAAGCGTGCGGTAATCCATCGGATGCGATCCTGCGTCGTTGGGTTGCGGGGCTATCTCGGCCGCGCTCCGGTGCGGTCAACCGTCTTCGCGCGTTCGAAACCGAAAACGGCCCGCATCCGTAACCGTGGGGCGAACCCAGCGAATGGATCGCGAGCGTTCCCCGCTGGCCGTTCCGGGCCGCGAACCGTCACCGACAGCCGATACGAAGAGCCGCCATGTCCGACGCCCGGTCCCACGCCCTGCCGCTGCCCTGGCTCGACCGCGCCGGGCGCCTTTCGCTCCTGAAGCTCGCGGCGTTCCTGCTCGCCGTCGCGCCGGCCTGCTACCTCGCGGGCGCCTACGCGACGAACACTCTCGGGCCCAAGCCGATCACGGCACTGATCCACGGCACCGGCGAGTGGACCATCCGCTTCCTGCTGGCCTCCCTTGCGGTCACGCCGCTGCGACGGGTGGCGAACTGGCCGAAGCTGATCAACGTCCGCCGCCTTATCGGGGTCACCACCCTGGCCTACGCGCTGGCGCACCTGACGCTCTACGTGGTCGACCAGAACTTCGACCTCGCCAAGGTCGTGTCCGAGATCGCACTGCGGTTCTACCTGACGATCGGCTTCGTCGCGCTCCTCGGCCTGATCGCGCTCGGCGCCACCTCGACCGATGCTGCGATCCGGCGGATGGGAAAGAACTGGACGCGGCTGCACAAGGCGGCCTACGCGATCGGCATTCTCGGCCTGCTGCACTACTTCCTGCAATCGAAGATCGACGTTTCAGACCCGGTGTTCTGGACCGGGCTCTTCGTGCTGCTGATGGGCTGGCGCCTGATGCAACGCGTCCGCCTGCCGATGCGGCCGTGGTCGCTGGCGCTGCTGGCGGTCGCCGCCGGCCTCGCGACGGCGGGGATCGAGGCGGCGTGGTACGGGATCAAGAGCGGCATCCCGGCCGACCTCGTGCTCGGCGCCAACCTCGACTTCTCCGACGTGATCCGCCCCGCCTGGTGGGTGCTCGCCATCGGCCTGCTGCTGCCGGTGGTCGCCCTGGTTCGCGGGATGCCGGCTGCGCGCAAGCCCGCGCCGCGGGCGGAGCGGCCGCACCGCGTCCAGCCGGCCGGATGACCGCCTTGCTCCCGGAGGCACGCGGACGCACAACCCGGCCGGCCCCGACGCGGGCCGAACGGAGCTCGACCTGTCCATGCGCGGTTTCCTGAGCCGATCCCTGTTCGCCCTGGCGCTCGTCGCGCCCAGGGCGGCACTCGCGGCCTGCCCCCTGCCGGAGCCGCCGCCGGCCTCGGCCAAGCCGGAGAAGCCGGCCCTGCCGGCAAAGCCCGCCTGCCTCGATGCCAAGGGCGGATGCCCCGGCTGGGAGGCCTACAGCTACAACGACGCGATCAAGGCCTACAACCTCCAGCTCCAGGCCTTTCGGCCTCTGGCCGAAGGCTACCTGCAGAAGCTCAACGCCTACGTGAAGGCGAGTGCCGACTACGCGCAGTGCGAAGTCAAGTCGATGCAGTAGCCGCCGCTTCGCGACGGCGTCGCCGACTGCTAGGATCGGCCGATGAGCGCTCAGCCCAAGCTTCGGCCCGATCCGGGAATGACCGTGGATCAGTTCCTGACCTGGGCCGAGGATCGACGTGGCCGCTACGAAATCCTGAACGGCGAAGTCTTCGCCATCTCGCCGCAGCGCGCACGGCATGCCCGCGCCAAATCTAGGATCTTCGTAGCCTTGCACGCCGCGGTTCGTGCCGGCGGCCTCCCGTGCGAGGTGTTTCCGGACGGCATGACCGTGCGGATCGATCCGACCACTGCTTTCGAGCCGGACGCCCTCGTCGTGTGCGGCTCCCGGATGGATGCCGACGCGGTCGAGGTGAACGATCCGTTGATCGTCGTCGAGGTGATCTCGCCGAGCACCAAGGCGATCGACACCGGCGTCAAGTTCGCCGGGTACTTCAGCCTCGCCAGCGTGATGCACTACCTGATCGTCGATCCCGTCAAACGCCTCGTCATCCATCACCGCCGTGGCGCCGAGGTGATCGAGTCGCGGATCGCGGCCGACAGCGTGCTCCGGCTCGATCCGCTCGGCCTCGACGTGCCGGTCGCCGAGATGTTCGCCGACGCCTGAGCCGCCTCGCTTGACCCGTTCGGACGCCGGTGCGAGAGCGCGGGCAGATTTCGAAGGGACGACCGAATGACCGCTCAGCTCGACCTCCTGGTGCTCGGCAACGCCATCGTCGACGTCATCGCCCGCACAGACGAGGGCTTCCTCGCAGACCAGGGCGTGCCGAAGGGCGCGATGGCGCTCATCGACGAGCCGCGCGCCGAGGCGTTGTTTTCCGCGATGGGGCCGGCGACGATCGTGTCGGGCGGGTCGGGCGCCAACACGGCGGTCGGCGCCGCGCTGCTCGGCGCCAAGACTGGCTTCGTCGGCAAGGTCCGCGACGACGAGCTCGGCCGCCTGTTCAGCCACGACCTGAAGGCGACCGGCGTCGCCTTCGGCGTGCCGGCCGCGACCGACGGCCCCGCCACCGCCCGCTGCTTCGTGCTGGTGACGCCGGACGGCGAACGCACGATGAACACCTATCTCGGCGCATGCCAGGGCCTGTCGCCCGCCGACCTCGACGAGGCGGTCGTCGAGAGCGCCCGCGTCGTCTACCTCGAAGGCTACCTCTGGGACCCGCCGGCCGCCAAGGACGCGTTCCGCAAGGCGGTGTCGATCGCGCACGGTGCCGGCAATGCGGTGGCGCTCACCCTCTCGGACGCGTTCTGCGTCGGCCGCTACCGCGACGAATTCCTCGGCCTGATCCGAGACGGCAGCGTCGACATCCTGTTCGCCAACATCGGCGAGCTGCAGAGCCTGTACCAGACCGACGACCCGGACGCGGCGCTCAAGGCCTTGCGCGACGAACGCGACGGCCGCGGCAAGCACCTCCTCGGCCTCGTCACGCGCTCGTCCGAGGGCGCGATGGTGGTGAAGGGCGGCGAGATCCGCTCGGTCGAGGCGTCGCCGGTGCGCGAGGTCGTGGACACCACCGGCGCCGGCGACCTCTTCGCCGCCGGCTTCCTGGCCGGGCACGCCCGCGGCCTCGACTACGTCACCGCGGCCCGCCTCGGCGCGCTGGCGGCGGCGGAGGTGATCCAGCACATCGGCGCCCGGCCGCAGGGCGACCTCGTGGCGCTCGCCAAGGCGCAGGGCCTGATCTGAGGCGTCAGGGCCGCAGCAGCACCTTGCCCACCGCCTCGCGGCGGCTGAGGATGCCGAGGGCCGCGGCGTAGTCTTCGAGGGGGTAGGCGCCGTGCACCCGCGCGGTCAGCCGACCCTCGGCGACCCAGGCCAGCATCTGGCGCTGGTTTTCGCGGTGCACCTCCGGCTCGCGCTCGGTGAACACGCCCCAGTGGACGCCCATCACGTCGAGTTCCTTGAGCAGCATGATGTTGAGCGGCAGGCGCGGGATCTCGCCGGCGGCGAAGCCGACGACGAGGAGGCGCCCGCGCCAGGTCAGCGCGCGGAAGGCCGGCTCCGAGAACGCGTCGCCGACAGCGTCGTAGACCACGTCGACGCCCTTGCCCCCGGTCGCCTCCTTGAGGGCGTCACGCAAGGTCGCCGGGTCGTAGACGAGGCCGATCTCGGCCCCGTGCTCGCGCGCGACCGCGAGCTTGTCCTCCGACGAGGCGCAGGCGATGACGCGGGCGCCGAGCAGCGCCCCGAGTTCCACCGCCGCGAGGCCGACGCCGCCCGAGGCGCCGAGCACCGCGAGCCATTCGCCCGGCCGGACCTTCGCGCGGTTGCGCAGGGCATGCAGCGAGGTGCCGTAGGTGATCGTCAGGCCCGCCGCCTGCTCGTCGCTCACGCCGTCTGGCACGGGGGTCAGCAGGCGCACCGGGACGGTCACCCGTTCGCGGCAGGTGCCGTACTTGGCGTGCACGATCACCCGGTCGCCGACCCGCACGCCCTCCGCGCCGGGGCCGAGCGCCTCGACCACGCCGCAGGCTTCGCCGCCGGGCGAGAACGGCAGCTCCGGCTTCACCTGGTAGCGCCCGGCGATGATCAGCGTGTCGAAGAAGTTGAGCGCGGCGACCGAGACCCGCACCAGCGCCTCGCCGGGGCCGGGCACGGGATCGGGCAACGTCTCGATCGACAGGTCGTCCGGTCCGCCGAGCCGGGTGCAGAGGAGAGCCTTCATCGCGCGCGTTCCGTTGGTTTGGTCATCCGCCCTCGATCGATCGAGGCCGGCTATGCGCCTCAGCGCCGCTCGTAGGTCCCGGTGAGCGAGCCCTTTGCCAGGACGTGGCCCCGCATCGCGTCGACCAGGGCGCCGCGGCCTGGGGAGGGCGACAGGTCGAGGCGACGGTCGAGGGCGTAGACCTGGAACAGGTAGCGGTGCGCACCGTGACCGCTCGGCGGGTCCGGCGGCAGCCAGCCGGCCTTGAGGAAGCTGTTCTTGCCCAGATCCACGGGCGCATCCGCGGTCAACGCGCCCTCGGCGAGATCCGACATTACCGGCGCTAGGTTCCACGCGATCAGATGCACCAGCGGATGCGGCGTCGGGCTGTCGGCATCCTCCGCCAGGATCACGACGGCGGCCGTGCCGGCCGGAAGGTTGCTCCAGGCAAGCGGCGGCGAGGTTCCGTCACCGTCCGCAGTGAAACGGGCCGGCAGAGCCGCGCCGTCGGCGAAGTCTGGGCTCGTCAACGCGATCGTCGCCGGAGCGTCGGGAAATTCGGTGTGAAAGACGGCCTTCTCGAGCCCGGCCTTGAGGCCGGACAGGGCATGGCCCACGGCGGCGGGTATCTTCTCGAGCATCGCGTCTCCTTCGGGGACCGCCCGGTGGTGGCAGGGTTGGGCAGGGGCGCCCTAAGCCGGCTTCTCGGCCGCCAGCATGTAGTTCACCGCCGTGTCGCGGCCCACCCGCCATCCGTCCGTGAGCGGGTTGTAGACGACGCCCGTCGTGTCGGTCACGGACAGGTCGCCGCCCCGGAGCGCAGCCGTCAGCTCGGACGGCGTCACGAACTTCTGCCAGTCGTGCGTGCCCTTCGGCAGCCAGCCGAGGACGTATTCGGCACCGACGATCGCGAGCGCGAAGGAGCGCATCGTCCGGTTCAGCGTCGCGGCGAAGAGCAGGCCGCCCGGCTTCACCGCCGAGGCCGCGGTGCGGACGAAGGCCGGCATGTCGGAGACGTGCTCGATCACCTCCATGATCAGCACCACGTCGAAGGTCCGGCCCGCGGCGGCCACCGACTCGATGGTCTCGGCCCGGTAATCCACGGGCACGCCCTCGGCCTCCGCATGGCGGCGGGCGGCGGCGATGTTCTGCACGGCCGGGTCGAGGCCGGTGACGTCGGCGCCGAGGCGCGCCAGCGGCTCGGACAGCACGCCGCCGCCGCAGCCGACGTCGACCACCGAGAGGCCGTCCAGCGCGAAGGGCGTCTCAGCCGAGCGCCCGTAATGGCGGCAGACCGTGTCGCGAATGTAGGCGAGGCGGACGGGATTGAAGCGGTGCAGCACCCGCATCGGCCCGCGCGGGTCCCACCACGTCGCCGCCAGCGCGTCGAACCGGGCGATTTCGGCCGGGTTCACCGACCCGGTGCGCGCGTGCGCGGCGCCGCCCGCGGCGGTCTCGTCGATGCTCATCCGCTCTCCTTGAGGGTCCGTACCAGGCAGTTGGAAACACGCGCCGGCCCGACCGGTTCGCACGGGCGGCCGAACTTCGCAGCGGAACGCGGCAGCGGAATCGGCGGCGTGTTGACAGGTCCCGACCCCGCTTGTACCCGCCGGACGCCGGTGCGGTACAGCGATCGGCGCGGTCGCTCGGAAATCCCCGCGGGCCGTCCTACACGCCCGGTCCCGATGCGCCCGGATCGGCCGATCGACGAAGTTTGAGAAACGCGGACGCTCCATGCCCCGTCTGGTGATGAAATTCGGCGGCACCTCGGTCGCCAACGTCGAGCGCATCCGCAACGTGGCCGCCCACGTCGCCCGCGAGGTCGCGGCCGGCTACGAGGTCGCGGTCGTGGTATCGGCGATGTCGGGCAAAACCAACGAGCTCGTCGGCTGGGTCAAGGACGCCGACGGCGACTACGACGCCGCCGAGTACGACGCCGTCGTCGCATCGGGCGAGCAGGTCACCTCCGGCCTGCTGGCGATCGCGCTGCGCAAGGCCGGCATCGCGGCCCGTTCCTGGCAAGGCTGGCAGATCCCGATCCAGACCTCGGACGCGCACGGCTCGGCCCGCATCGAGGAGATCGACGGCGCACGGCTCGACGCCGGCTTCAAGCGCGGCGAGGTTGCGGTGATCGCCGGCTTCCAGGGCATCCATTCCGAGACCGGCCGGATCACGACTTTGGGCCGTGGCGGGTCGGACACCAGCGCGGTCGCGATCGCCGCCGCGATCGGCGCGGAGCGCTGCGACATCTACACCGACGTGGACGGGGTCTACACCACCGACCCGCGCGTCGTGCCGAAGGCGAGGCGCATGGAGCGCGTCACCTTCGAGGAGATGCTGGAGATGGCCTCCCTCGGCGCCAAGGTGCTGCAGGTCCGCTCCGTCGAGCTCGCCATGGTGCACCGGGTGCCGACCACGGTCCGCTCCTCCTTCGATCCGCCGGACGCCGCGCGCCCCGGCACCCTCATCTGCGACGAGGAAACCGACGTGGAACAGCAGATCATCACCGGGATCGCCTTCGCGCGGGACGAGGCGCAGATCACGCTTCGCCGCGTCAAGGACAGCCCCGGCGTCGCCGCCGCGATCTTCGGGCCGCTCGCCGACGCCAACATCAACGTCGACATGATCATCCAGACCGTGTCGGGCGACCAGTCCACCACCGACATGACCTTCACCGTGCCGGCGGCCGACTACGACCGCGCCCGCACAGTGCTCGATCGGGCGCACGACACGATCGGCTTCGCCCAGATCGAAGGCGCCACCGACGTGGTGAAGGTGTCGGCGATCGGCGTCGGAATGCGCAGCCATGCCGGCGTCGCGGCCAAGGCGTTCCGGGCGCTTGCCGACAAGGGCATCAACATCCGCGCCATCACCACCTCCGAGATCAAGTTCTCCGTGCTGATCGACGCGGCCTATACCGAGCTTGCCGTCCGCACGCTCCACTCGCTATACGGCCTGGATCAAGCTTGAGGCTTGCAGGCCCGTCCGACGGGTTCGACCTGAGGTTGCCCGGCGCCGACGTTCGGCGCCGCGCTGACAGGGGATTGACCAGACGATGCCCGCTGCGCCCGGAGGCCCGCGCCTGCTGCTGCGCCGCCTTCGCGAAGCCATGGCGGAGCCGGTCAGCCCCCAGGCGCGCCTGGACCGCATCGTCGTGGTCATCGCCGCCAACGTCATCGCCGAGGTCTGCTCGGTCTACGTCCTGCGCGACGACAACACGCTCGAGCTGTTCGCGACGGAAGGCCTCAACCGCGAGGCGGTCCACCTCACGCGGATGCGCGCCGACGAGGGCCTCGTCGGCCTGATCGCGCAGACGGCCGAGCCGCTTTCGCTCTCCGACGCGCAGACCCACCCGGCCTTCTCCTACCGCCCCGAGACGGGGGAGGAGGCGTATCACGCCTTCCTCGGCGTGCCGTTGCTGAGGGCCGGCAACACGCTCGGCGTGCTCACCGTCCAGAACAAGACCTACCGCGTCTATTCCGACGAGGAGATCGAGGCGCTCCAGACCACCGCCATGGTGCTCTCGGAGATGATCGCGTCCGGCGAGTTGCAGGGGCTGGCGCCCGACGCCGGCACCGCCGCGCGCCGCGCGGTCAGCGCCCGCGGCGTCGTGCTCGCCGACGGCATCGGCCTCGGCCACGTCGTGCTGCACGAGCCGCGTATCGTCGTGAAGACACTGATCGCCGAGAACGTCGAGGCCGAGATCACCCGGCTCGAAGCCGCGATCGAGGCGGTGCGCTCGGCGATCGACGCCCTGGTCGAGCGCGGCGACAAGATCGGCACCGGCGAATCGCGAGAAGTGCTGGAGACGGTGCGCATGTTCGCCCACGACAAGGGCTGGCTGCGCCGGATGCGCGAGGCGGTGGTCTCCGGCCTCACCGCGGAGGCCGCGGTCGAGCGGGTCCAGTCGGACAACCGCGCGCGGATGATGCGCCAGAGCGACCCGTACCTGCGCGACCGCCTGCACGACCTCGACGACCTCGCCAACCGCCTGCTGCGCCGCCTCACCGGCCAGGAGGGCGCGGGCTCAGGCGCGTTCCTGCCCGACAACGCCATCCTGGTCGCCCGCTCGATGGGGCCGGCGGCGCTCCTCGACTACGACCCGTCGCGGTTGCGCGGCGTGGTGCTGGAGGAGGGCGGCCCGACCAGCCATATCGCGATCGTCGCGCGGGCTTTGGGCATCCCCGCCGTCGGCGAGGTCGAGAACGCGACGGCGCTCTGCGATTCTGGCGACGCGATCATCGTCGACGGCGTCTCGGGCGAGGTCCAGGTCCGCCCCGGACCCGAGATCGAGGCGGCCTATGCCGAGATGGTGCGCCTGCGCGCCAAGCGGCAGGAACAATATCGGGCGCTGCGCGACGTGCCCGCGATCACCCGCGACGGCATCCGCATCGGGCTCCACCTCAACGCCGGCCTCCTCGTCGACCTCGGGCACCTGAACGAAACCGGCGCCGAGGGCATCGGCCTGTTCCGCACCGAGCTGCAGTTCATGGTGGCGCAGCGGATGCCGTCGGCGGCCGAGCAGCAGGCGCTCTACGAGGCGGTGTTTTCCGCCACCGGCGACCGGCCGGTGACGATCCGGACGCTCGACATCGGCGGCGACAAGATCCTGCCGTACATGCCCAAGCTCGAGGAGGAAAACCCGGCGCTCGGCTGGCGCGCGATCCGCATCGGCCTCGACCGGCCGGCGCTGCTGCGGGTCCAGCTGCGGGCGCTGCTGCGGGCGGCGGCCGGGCGGCCGCTCAAGATCATGTTCCCGATGGTGGCCACCGTCGACGAGTTCGTGCGGGCCAAGGCTATCGTCGACCGCGAGAAGGCGCACCTGCGCCGCCACGGCCATCCGCTTCCGAGCGATTGCCGCCTCGGCGCCATGGTCGAGGTGCCCTCGCTGCTGTTCCAGATCGACGAAATCGCGAAGGTCGCCGACTTCCTGTCGGTCGGCTCGAACGACCTCATGCAGTTCCTGTTCGCGGTCGATCGCGAGAACCGCCGGGTCGCCGACCGGTTCGATCCGCTCTGCGCCGCCGCGATCCGCGCCTTCCGGCTGATCGCCGAGCGCGCCGACGCGGCCGGGTGCCCGGTGACGGTGTGCGGCGAGATCGGCGGCCGTCCGCTCGAAGCGATGGCGCTGATCGGGATGGGGTTCCGCGACCTCTCGATGTCGCCGGCCTCCATCGGCCCGATCAAGGCGATGGTGCTGAGCCTCGACGCGCGGGCGATCGCCGACGTGATCGACGCCGAGATGGCCCGCTCTCACGACGGCGCCTCGCTCCGCCCGGCGCTCGCCGCCTTCGCCAAGGCCCACGGCATCCCGGTCTGAGCGCACTACGCGTCAAAACCGGTCTCGTTTCCGTCAGCGTCCCAGAGTAGACCCCGGTCGATGATTCCCTTTCCCCCCGACCGCCTCGACGCCATCCTCGTGCGCCACGACATCGTCACCGGCACCCTCGCGGCTGGCGACGGAAGCTCGGAGAGCATCGTCCAGCTCTCCCGCGAGCTGTCGGACCTCGATCCCGTCGTCGCCGGCATCCATGCCTACCGTGCCGCCGCCGCCAACCTCGCCGAGGTCGAAGCGCTGATCGACGAGCCCGGCGGCGACCCGGAGATGCGGGCGCTCGCCGCCGCCGAGAAGCCCGACGCCGAGGACGCGCTGATCAAGGCGCATCGCGATCTGCAGCTGATGCTGCTGCCGAAGGATGCGGCCGACGAGAAGAGTGCGATCCTCGAAATCCGGGCCGGCACCGGCGGCGACGAGGCGGCGCTTTTCGCCGGCGACCTGTTCCGGATGTACGCGAAGTACGCCGACACCAAGGGCTGGAAGGTTGAGGTGATCTCCGAGAGCGAGGGCACGGTCGGCGGCTACCGCGAGGTCGTGGCGGAGGTGAAGGGGCGTGGCGTGTTCGCTCGCCTGAAGTTCGAGAGCGGCGCCCACCGCGTCCAGCGCGTGCCCGACACCGAGGCGCAGGGGCGGATCCACACCTCCGCCGCCACCGTGGCGGTGCTGCCCGAGGCCGAGGAGGTGGATATCGTCGTCAACGATTCCGACTTGAAGATCGACACCATGCGTTCACAGGGCGCCGGCGGTCAGCACGTCAACAAGACCGAATCGGCGATCCGCATCACCCACCTGCCGTCGGGGATCGTGATCTTCGTCCAGGAGGAGCGCTCCCAGCACAAGAACCGCGCCCGCGCGATGTCGCTGCTGCGCGCCAAGCTCTACGACGCCGAGCGTACCGCCAAGGATGCCGTCCGCGCCGCCGACCGCAAGTCGCAGGTCGGCACCGGCGACCGCTCCGAGCGCATCCGCACCTACAACTTCCCGCAAGGCCGGGTCACCGACCACCGCATCAACCTCACCCTGTACAAGCTGGAGGAGATGCTCGCCGGCACCGCGCTGGACGAACTCGTCGACGCCCTGGTCACCGAGCACCAAGCCGAGCTGCTGGCCGCCGAAGGCATGTCGTGAGCCCGTACCGCGTAAGGCTGGCCGCAGCGCGGCTCCCTCTCCCATGGGGAGAGGGGTGGGGTGAGGGGCGTGACCTCTCCGGACGGCTCTCATCCCTCACCCTGTCCCTCTCCCGCCCGGGAAAGGGGACCCGCGCCATGCTCGGACAGCGTGCCGCTGTTGCATCCGCTGAATTGCGGGCCTCGGCGAAGCAGCGGTGAGCGCCGCAGCGATCGTGCATCCCGCCGACAGCCGCAGCGATGCGCTTCGGCGTCTCGCCAGCACCTTCGTAGCCGAGGGTGTGCCCGAGGGCGACGCCCGCTTCCTGATGCTCGGCGTGCTCGATCTTCGCGCGATCGACCTCGCGCTGCACGGGCAACGTGTACTCGGGCCGGGAGAAGCGAATAGGCTGGAGGTCGCAGCACAGCGCCGCCTGTCCGGCGAGCCCGTGGCTCGCATCCTCGGGGCGTGGGAGTTCTGGGGCTTGCCGTTCCGCCTGTCGCCGGAGACGCTGGTGCCACGGCCGGACACCGAAACCCTGGTCGAGGCGACGCTCGCCTCGATCCCCGACCACGCAGCGCCGGTCCGCATCCTCGATCTCGGCACCGGCAGCGGCTGCATCCTCGTCGCCTTGCTGAGCGCGCTGCCGAACGCCACCGGGATCGGGCTGGACCGGTCGTGGGGCGCCCTGAGGACGGCGCGCGCGAACGCGCGCGACAACGGCGTCGCCGAGCGCGCCGGCTTCGTCGCCGGCGATTGGTGCGATGCCCTCGGCGCCCCGTTCGACCGCGTGGTCTCGAACCCACCCTACATCGCGAGTCCCGTAATCGCCGGGCTCGACCGCGAGGTGCGCGAGCACGACCCCCTCACGGCCCTCGACGGCGGCGATGACGGCCTCGGCGCCTATCGACGGATCGTTGGGGCGGTGTCTCGGGGCCTGCTGGCGTCGGGCGGCTCGCTCCATCTCGAAATCGGCTACGATCAGGCCGAGGCCGTGACCGACTTGGGGGCGACGGCCGGCCTTCGACCGGGCGGCATCATGCGCGATCTCGCCGGGCACGCACGGGTCGCATCGTTCACCTCGAACGCCGCAGCGGTGTCCGCGTAGCGGATTCGCGGCAACGATCCTGCGAAAGGCGACGAACTCCCCATCACGTTTTTGCAGGAACGGCCCGTGCGACTTGCGGTTCGTGGACGATCCGTTAAGAGTACCGATCGTAGGTTCGGCATGGGTCATCCTTCGCGGGATGCCGGCCGAGCGCTCCACCGCCGATCAGACGCAGGCTCGGGTTCGAGCAGCGGCGCGGCGGTTTTCGAACCTGACAATCGACACGCGTCTTGGACGCAAGCGTAGGCCCCGAGGGATCGGGACAGACGGCTGGTAGGCGAGCGGTTCGTGGATCAAGTCCGATGATCCCTCCGCGGGCGCCGGCGAGGACCCGCCTGGCGGCGCCTCGGGAGCCCGGCCCCACAGCCCGAACCCCAGACCAGACGCGCTCGCAGTAACGAGGGTCATCTGAGACCGATGAGACCAAACCAGAACCGACGGGTGCGTGGCCGGAACCGGCCGAAGGGCCCGAATCCGTTGACGCGGTCCTACGAATCCAACGGTCCCGACGTCAAAGTCCGCGGCACCGCCCAGCATATCGCCGACAAGTACGCGCAGCTCGCGCGCGACGCGCAGGCGGCGGGCGACCCGGTGGCGGCGGAAAACTATTTCCAGCACGGCGAGCACTATTTCCGGATCATCTCCGGCGCCCAGGAGCAGGGCCGCCCGCAGGCTGGCGCCGGCTACGCCTCCCGCGCCTACGACGACGACATGGAAGACGGTGACGACGAGCAGGGCGGCGAGGCCAACGGCCAGGGCTATGCCGGCTACGCCGCCGAGTACGGCGATCCCGGCCAGCAGCCGCAGCCCTACGACAACCGCGGCGAGGGCGGCCAGCAGGACGGGCGCCAGGATCGCAACCAGAACGATCGCGGTCAGAACGACCGGTTCGGCCAGAACCAGAACCGCGGCGACCGGCAGGAGCGCCGCGACCGCTTCCAGAACAACCGCAACGACCGGCCGCGCTTCGACAACGGCGCCCGCTTCGACAACCAGCGCCCGGACGGCAACCGTCAGGACGGCAATCGGCAGGATCAGCCGCGCCAGGATAACGGCCAGCGCTCCGACTACGACCGTCAGGACGCGCCCCGGCAGACCTTCAATCGCCAGGAGAACGGGCGGCAAGAGAACGGGCGGCAGGAGTATCCGCGCCAGGAGAACCGGCAAGAGAATCGCCAGGAGAACCGGGCCGAGTTCACCCGCCGGGACCAGCCGCGCGAGGACGTGTCTCGGCAGGACATCGCGCGACAGGACCCGTCGCGCCAGGAGCAGCCCCGCACCGACGCGCCGCGCGACAGCCGCTACGAGAACGGACGCACGGAACAGCCGCGCCGCGAGTCGCGCCAGGACGTCCGCACCGAGGCACCCGTCCGCACCGAGGCGCCCGTGCGTGCCGAAGCGCCGGTGCGCCCGGACTCTCCGGCTCCCGCCCGTCGCGAGCGCCGCCGCGAGGAGCCGCGCGCCGTCGCCGAGGATGCGGCCGGCCTGCCGGCCTTCCTGATGACGCCGCCGCGGCTTCCGGCCGCCTCGGAGG
>NZ_VRUT01000190.1:0-7415 GCF_008039465.1 Methylobacterium sp. WL120
CGCCAGCGCCCCGGCGATCCCGGGCCAGACGTGGTCCGGCGGCGTCTCGTCCGGCACGGCGAGGGCCAGCGGCCCGAGGCGCTCTTCCCACGCCGTCACCGCGCGGCCGGTGGCGGGGTCGACGGCGCGCTCCAGCTCGAACGCGGCGCGCTCGTCGAAGGAGAGCGTGCCGAGCACGTATTCGGCGGCGCGCTGGTCGCGCTCGATTTCGGGTCCGGCACCCACGGATCCTGCGCTCATGCCTGCTCCTCCAGGCAGCCCTTGAGGGCGCCGAGCGAGCGGTGCAGCCAGGTCTTGATGGTGTTCACGGGACGGTCGTAGTGGCGGGCCAGCTCCTCGCGCGACCAGCCCTCGCAATAGGCCAGCATCACGCAGGCGCGCTGCGCCGCGTCGAGGCGGGCGAGGCAGGCCGTGAGCGTGCCGCGCCCGACGATCGCCGCCTCGGTGTCGTGCGGGTCGATGAGACGTTCCACCCAGTCCTCGCCGTCCTCGCGCACCGGTCCCTGGACCTCGCCCTTGCGGCGGATCCCGTCGATGGCGCGGTTGCGCGCGATGGCGCAGAGCCACGTCATCGGCCGCCCGGATTCCGGAGCGTAGGAACCTGCCGCCTGCCAGACCCGAAGGTAGACGTCCTGCAGCACATCCTCGGCCACGCTCCGATCCCGCTGGATACGCAGGATGACCCCGTAAAGTTTCGGTGAGGTCAGGTCGTAGAGCGTGCGCAGCGCGCCCGCGTCGCCGCCGGCGATCGCGCGCAGGATCCGCTGCAGGGTGGCGTCGTCGCCCAAAGATCGTCCCCCGTCCCGTTCGCAGGTCCTCCCGCCGGCGAGGGCGATCGATCGGGACCGTTGCGGCAAGGGTTAGCGCATTCTGCGGTGATGAGAAGCCGTGGCGCCCCGATTGCCGCGGTTCTCCCGCGGGATGCGAAAGCGGAAAGGCGGCATCCCGTGACGGTCGCGCTCGCACGCCGCCGCCGCGTCGCCCTGCCGGGGTGTCGCTCGCCGACGGCGCGTCCTATCTCCCCTGATCAAGGTACGCCGCGTGCGTATCCGAAACATTCGACCGACCCTCCGGCCCCGCGCCGGAGCGCAGACATCTCGAAGGACCGACGCGGCATGGCCTCGCAGGGTGACTGGAAGATCCCGGCTTCGACGCAGCCGAAGCCGGGCGATTACGGCTACGACCTCGACCATGCGCTGGCGGCGATGGTCCAGCTCTCCGCCCGCGTGCCGGCCGAGGCCTTCACCGCCGAGACGCTCGGCACCGAGCGGGCGGGCAACGGCGTGGTCATCGGCGAGGACGGCCTCGTGCTGACCATCGGATACCTCGTGACCGAGGCCGAGAGCGTGTGGCTCACCACCAACGACGGCCGCTCCGTGCCCGGCCACGTCATGGGGTTCGACGCCGCGACCGGCTTCGGCCTGGTCCAGGCCCTCGGGCCTCTGGGCGTGCCGGCGCTCAAGCTCGGCTCCTCCGGCAGCCTGAAGATCGGCGACCGGGCGGTGGTGGCCGGGGCCGGCGGTCGCCAGCGCTGCGTCGCCGCGCAGATCGTCGCCCGGCAGGAATTCGCCGGCTACTGGGAGTACGTCCTCGACGAGGCGCTGTTCACCGCGCCCTCGCACCCGAACTGGGGCGGGACCGCGCTGATCGGCCCGGAGGGCGACCTCCTCGGCATCGGCTCGCTCCAGCTCCAGCAGGGCGGCACGTCGGGCCCGCGGGCGATCAACATGGTGGTGCCGATCGACCTGCTGCCGCCGATCCTCGACGACCTGACCTCGCGTGGGCGCGCCAACCGTCCGGCCCGCCCCTGGCTCGGCCTCTACGCCACCGAGAGCGAGGACGGCGTCGTGGTGATGGGGCTGGCCGACAACGGCCCGGCCGAGGCGGCGGACCTGCGCGCGGGCGACGTGATCGAGGCGGTGGCCGGCGAGCCGGTGGCGGACCTCGCCGACTTCTTCCGCAGCGTCTGGGCGCTGCCGCTGGCGCCGCTGTCCGGCGGCGCGCTGATCGAGACGGTCGCGGGCGGCTGCGGCCCCGGCTTCCACCCCAATCCCTGGGGCGTGTGCCGGCCGAACTGGGGCCCGCGTCCGTATTGGCGGCGCCCGCCCGGCTACGGCCCCTACGGCTACGGCCCGCCGCGCCCGTTCTACGGCCGCCCGGCCTATTACGGGCCGCGCCACTTCTACTGAAACCCCGCACGGCCCACACGCCGGGCCCTCCACGACAGCGCCGCATCGCGGATCTTCCGCGGTGCGGCGCCGTCGTTTTCAAGATCATCGCGCGGAACGACAGTCTTACGCGGGTGCATCGACCGGTGCCCCCGATTCATCGCAGACGACCGCAAGATCATCCGCCCCGACCTGGCCGTTCGAGCAGGCCACGACCCGCCCGCGACCTATGCGCGCGACTCCGCCAGCGCGGCAGCCTCGAAAACAGGCTTTCCAAAACCTTGCCAAATCGTTGTGCGGCGCATGTCGAAGCTGCATGGCAGGCTCACCGAGCGTGGCCTGCCGCTGCGCTGCAGCAAGCTTATATGTGCATTGCACCAACAAGAGGCAGCGGTGCCCACGCGGTCGTCACCGTCTGCCTGAACAAAGGTCAATGTCATGTCCGCCGCCCGTAGCGTCCTCAGCCGTTTCCGCGCCTACCTCCGTTACCGCGAGACCGTCACCGAGCTGTCCCGCCTGTCCGATCGCGACCTCGCCGACCTCGGCATCAACCGCTTCGAGATCCAAGGCATCGCCCGCGGCTGATCTTCCGGACGTCTGCCGGCCCGTTGCTTCGGGCCGGCCCGTTCCGGTATCCCGGGGCATGTCCAGCTCTAAAAACACCATCCACGTCGTCGGCGGCGGCCTCGCAGGCTCCGAATCCGCCTGGCAGATCGCCGAAGCCGGCCACCACGCGGTCCTGCACGAGATGCGGCCGGTGCGCGGCACCGAGGCGCATCACGGAGAGGGCTTGGCCGAGCTCGTCTGCTCCAACTCCTTCCGCTCCGACGACCCGAACGGCAACGCCGTCGGCCTTCTGCACCAGGAGATGCGCACCCTCGGGTCGCTGATCCTGCGCGCGGCCGACCGGCATCAGGTCCCGGCCGGCGGCGCGCTGGCGGTCGACCGCGACGGCTTCTCCGCCGCCGTCACCGCCGCGCTCGAAGCGCATCCCAACGTCACCATCGTCCGCGAAGAGGTCGCCGGGCTGCCGCCGGAAGCCTGGGGGCCGTGCATCGTCGCCACCGGCCCGCTGACCGCGCCGTCGCTCGCCGAGGGGATTCGCGCGATCACAGGCGCCGACGCGCTCGCCTTCTTCGACGCCATCGCCCCGATCGTCCACCGCGACTCGATCGACATGGACAAGGCGTGGTTCCAGTCGCGCTACGACAAGGTCGGGCCCGGCGGCACGGGGGCCGACTACATCAACTGCCCGATGGACCGGGCGCAGTACGAGGCGTTCATCCAGGCCCTCGTGGACGGCGAGAAGATCGGCTTCAAGGAGTGGGAGGCCTCGACGCCCTACTTCGACGGCTGCCTGCCGATCGAGGTGAT
This sequence comes from Methylobacterium sp. WL120, assembly GCF_008039465.1. Lineage (NCBI taxonomy): Bacteria > Pseudomonadati > Pseudomonadota > Alphaproteobacteria > Hyphomicrobiales > Methylobacteriaceae > Methylobacterium > Methylobacterium sp. WL120. The sequence continues at coordinate 3,543 of NZ_VRUT01000190.1, forward strand.
GGCCGAGCGCGGCGCCGAGACCCTGCGCCACGGCCCGATGAAGCCCGTCGGCCTCACCAACCCGCACGATCCTCAGGTGAAGGCCTGCGCCATCGTGCAGCTGCGCCAGGACAACGCGCTGGGCACCCTCTACAACATGGTCGGGTTCCAGACGAAGCTGACCTATTCCGAGCAGGTCCGCGTCTTCCGCACCATCCCCGGCCTGGAGAACGCGGAGTTCGCCCGCCTCGGGGGGCTCCACCGCAACACCTACCTCGACAGCCCGCGCCTGCTCGACGCGACCCTGCGCCTGAAGGTCCGGCCGTCGTTGCGCTTCGCCGGCCAGATCACCGGCTGCGAGGGCTACGTCGAGAGCGCGGCGATCGGCCTGATGGCCGGACGCTTCGCCGTGGCGGAGGCCGAGGGCCGCGCCCTGGAGCCGCTGCCGCAGACCACCGCGCTCGGCGCGCTGATCGCCCACATCACAGGCGGCCACATCCTCGATAACGTGCCCGAAGAGCCGGGCGAGGAGACGGCCGAGGAGTTGGTGAAGGCGCCAGCCAAGCCGCGCTCGTTCCAGCCGATGAACGTCAACTTCGGGCTGTTCCCGCCGCTCGCCGCGATGCCGCGCAACGAGACCGGCAAGCGCCTGCGCGGGCCGGAGAAGGCGATGCTCAAGCGCCAGGCCCTGACCGACCGGGCGCGCGCCGACCTCTCGGCCTGGATCGCGGGCACGGTGCCCCAGGCGGCGGCCGCCGAGTAGCGGCTCCGCACGTCCGAACCATCACAAAAGTCCGGGAGACTCACGATCTCGCCTTGAGCCCGCGCCCGTCCCGGCGAACAGTGCTCCGAACGGCCGCGGCCGAAGCAGAGGGGGCGAGGTCGTGGCGGGATCATACGAGGGGTCGACCGGATCGAAGGTCGGGGCGGTGCTGCGGGTCACCAGCGGCAACTTCCTGGAGATGTTCGACTTCTTCCTGTTCGGCTTCTACGCGACCTACATCGCGAAGGCGTTCTTCCCGTCGGGCGACGCGTTCGTGTCGCTGATGCTCACCTTCATGACCTTCGGCGCCGGCTTCCTGATGCGGCCGCTCGGCGCGGTGCTGCTCGGCGCCTACGTCGACCGGGTCGGGCGCCGGAAGGGGCTGATCACGACGCTGGCGATCATGGCCGCCGGCACCGTGCTGATCGCCTTCGTGCCCGGCTACGCCACGATCGGGCTGCTGGCGCCGGGCCTCGTGCTGGTCGGCCGCCTGCTCCAGGGCTTCTCGGCGGGCGTCGAGCTCGGCGGCGTCTCGGTCTACCTGTCGGAGATGGCGACCCCCGGTCGCAAGGGCTTCTACGTCTCCTGGCAGTCGGGCAGCCAGCAGGTGGCGATCATGGCGGCGGCGGCGATCGGCTACGGGCTGAACCATGCCCTGATGCCGGAGCAGATGTCGGAATGGGGCTGGCGGGTGCCGTTCTTCATCGGCTGCGCGCTGGTGCCGTTCCTGTTCTACATCCGCAACTCGCTGGAGGAGACCAAGGCCTTCGCCGAGCGCAAGCACCGGCCGGAGGCGGCGGAGATCTTCCGGACGCTCGCCGCGAACTGGCGGATCGTGCTGCTCGGCATGCTGATGGTCGCGATGACCACGATCGCGTTCTACACGATCACCGTCTACACCCCGACCTTCGGCAAGAGCGTCCTGAAGCTCACCGACACCGACAGCCTGCTCGTGACCTTCTGCGTCGCGGTCTCGAACCTGTTCTGGCTGCCGGTGATGGGGGCGCTGTCCGACCGGATCGGCCGCAAGCCCCTGCTGATCGTGTTCTCGGCGCTCACCCTGCTCACCGCCTACCCGGCCCTGACCTGGCTCGTCGGGCACGTCAGCTTCGGGGCGATGCTCGCCGTGCTGCTGTGGTTCTCGTTCCTCTACGGCAGCTACAACGGCGCCATGGTGGTGGCGCTGACCGAGGTGGTGCCGGTGGAGGTCCGCACCGCCGGGTTCTCGCTGGCCTACTCGCTCGCGACCGCCCTGTTCGGCGGGATGACGCCGCTGGTCGCCACCTGGCTGATCGAGGCGACCGGCGACAAGGCGGCGCCGGGCCTGTGGATGTCGCTCGGCGGCGCCCTCGGGCTGTTCGCGACGCTGGTGATCTATCGCGGCGGCAAGGCGATGCCCGCCGGGGCGGCCGCTTCCGTGCGCTGAGGCCTGACGGTCCGCAGCCCGGCGCCTACGCCTGGGATGTCGCGTAACCGAACACGAAGCCGACGAATGTCAGGGCCGAGAGGCCGAACACCACGAGATCTTCACCCATTGCCGCCTCCGTTCCGATCGCTCCGAACGGACAAGCTTCGACGCGCCTCCGGGTTCCGGTCGCGGCCACCCGGAGCATCAGCCGCACCGCAGCGCCATCAACCGCCGGCCGGGGCGGTGGCCCTCCTCGCCGGTGTCGCGGAAGCCGAGCTTGGTCAGGAGGCCCCAGGAGGCGACGTTGCCGGGGCGGCATTCGGCGACGATCAGGCGGGCGGGGAAGCGGCGCGACAGCGAGCCCAGGATGCCCGTCACCGCTTCCGTGGCGAGGCCGCGCCCGCGGGCGGCGCCGCCGACCCAGTAGCCGATCTCGATCGCGCCGGGTCCGCGCAGGTGCGTGCCGACGACGCCGACCAGGGTCCGGCCCTCGCGCGTCCGCGCGCCGAAGAACCGGTCCTCGCCGCGCCGCCCGGAGGCGATGAGCGCGCGGGCGTCCGCCAGGGTGAAGGGCGCGGGCAGGAAGTCGACGGCGCCGGTGATCGCCGGGTCGTCGGTGAGGCTGCGCAGGGCCTCCGCGTCGTCGGGCGTCAGCCCGTCGATCGTCAGGCGCGCGGTCTCCAGACCGGGCAGGTCGCTCAAGCTGTCGGCTCTCGCGCGGCGGAAAAGCATCTGCACGGATGTGGGATCGGGTGGCGGTTCCCGAAAGAGACGCTTTGGCGGGGCGATCTCATCCCGCGCTCGTGCCGAACGACCGACGTCGGCGCCTGGAGAGCCTACTCGGCGGCCTCGAAGCCCGAGAGCGGCGCCTCGACGCGGCAGACCACCCCCTCGGGCTCGTAGGCGAGGCCGACCGACCCGCCGACCGCGCCGGCGAGGCCGCGCTCGATCAGCCGCGACCCGAACCCTTTTCGCGTCGGCGCCGCGACCTTCGGGCCGCCGCGCTCGGTCCAGAGCATCCGCACCATCGCGTCGGCCTCGAGCGACCACGTCACGGCGACGCGACCGCCCGGCACCGAGAGCGCGCCGTACTTCACCGCGTTGGTGGCGAGCTCGTGCATCATCAGCGCGAGCGAGAGCGCCGCCTTCGGCCCGACCTCGATCGCCGGCCCGTCGAGGGCGAAGCGCCCGGCCTGGCCGTCGTCGTGGATCGCCAGCGCCCCGGCGATCACCGCGCCGATGCCGGCGCTCTCGCGCGCGCCGGTGAGGAGGATGTCGTGGGCCTTGCCCAGCGCGATCAGGCGGGCGGCCAGCGCCTCCTTGGCGGTCTCGAAGTCGGGCGCGTTGCGCAGCGTCTGCGAAGCGATGGCCTGGACCATCGCGAGGGTGTTCTTCAGGCGGTGGCTCAGCTCGCGGTTGCGCAGCGTCTGCTGGTCCTCGGCCTGGATCCGCCCGAGCGTGCCCCAGAGCCGCTCGGCGACCTCGCGCACGAAGGCGATCTCGCCGGCGGCCCAGTCGCGCGGGCCGCGATCGTGCACGAACAGCACGCCGGCGAGCCGGCCGAGGCGGATCAAGGGCACGTTCACGGCGGCCTGCGCGCCCATGGCGGCATAGGCCGCGGCGTCGTCCGCGAGCGCCGGCTCGGCGATGTCGCGGATCGCCTGCGGCAGGCCCGAGGCCAGGCGCGCCAGGGTCTCGGGAAAGGCGGCGAGGGGGCAAGGCG
>NZ_VRUT01000191.1:0-7381 GCF_008039465.1 Methylobacterium sp. WL120
AAATCCAGGGCTATCAACCCTAAACCGCCTTGCCCGTCTTGGAGAACCGTGATACCGAACCAACCACTCGGTGGTCCGCCTCAGCGGTGGGAGGCGTCTAAACCCACCCAGACCCCCTGTCAACCCCGTTTTCAGCAGCGCTGAAATCCGGACCCGACACTCACAGCCGACAAAAACAGAAGAGCATCCGGTTTTCACCGGCCTGCCCAGCCAATCCATCGGAGGTGATACCGGCTTCGAAAGGTCCGCGTCGCCGCCGCCCCGTTGCCGATGAGCGGGGTATACGGACCACGCAGACGCCCGTCAACAGGGAGGCGCAAAGAATCCGAAAAATCCGCGACAGGCATGTGACGGGGCCCTGGATCCGGCCTGTGCCGCCGGATGGTGTCTCTCGATCGTCAGGTCTTCCTGGTCGAGCGGCGTCTGCAAAGGTGCTCGGTTTTGTTTGCCGGATCAATCGGCGTGACCCCGCTGCTTCTACCGTCGTGGTAGCCAGGGTGACCGCGTTCCACGGGCCCGGAGCGCCTTCACCTCCCCGCCTTCGGCGTCGAGCCGTTCTAAGCGGACAGGTCGAGGGTCACGGTCAGCCCGTCGTAGGCGGGCACCACGCTGAGCGGGAGCTTGGCCGCCAGGGTCGCGTGGTCGAGGTCGGTGTGCAGGTTGGTGAGGATCGCGCGGCGCGGGCGCACGTCGTCGATCAGCGCCAGCGCCTCCGAGACCGAATAGTGGGTCGGGTGCGGGGTCTCGCGCAGGGCATCGATGATCAGCAGGTCGAGGTCGTGGAGGCGCGCGCGCGACGCGTCCGGCAGCAGGCTGAGATCCGGGATGTAGGCGGCCGGCCCGAGACGGAAGCCGAGGGCCGCCTCGTTGCCGTGCTCCACCGGCAACGCCTCCGCCTCGATCGCCCCGCCCTGCCCCTGCACCGCGACAGTCTCGTGGTGCGGCAGGTCGCGAAGGTCGAGGATCGGCGGGTAGGCGCTGCCCGGCAGCTTCGTGAAGCAGTAGCCGAAGCGTGCCCGGAGCAGGTCGCTCGTCAGCGCGTCGGCGTGGACCGGGATGCGCGCGCGCATCTGGATCACCAGGGGGCGCAGGTCGTCGATGCCGTGGGTGTGGTCGGCATGCGCATGGGTGAACAGCACCGCATCGAGCCGCGTCACGCCCGCGTCGAGCAGCTGCTCGCGCAGGTCCGGCGAGGTGTCGATGAGGAGCGTCGTGGCGGCGTCGGCCTCCCGGCGCTCGACGAGGATCGAGCAGCGGCGGCGGCGGTTCTTCGGGTCGCGCGGGTCGCAGGCGCCCCAGCCGTAGCCGACGCGGGGCACGCCGCCGGACGAGCCGCAACCGAGGATGCGCAAAGTCAGCGTCGCCATCCGGACCTCCGGCTCGGGTGGTATCCGAGGACGGCGCCGGTTGTCACGCGGGCGCGCCTGCCTTCGGCTGCGTCTTCGCGAACAGGCGATGGAAATTCGCGCTGGTGAGGCGCGCGAAGGCCTCCGCGTCGAGGCCGAGGGTTGCGGCAAGCGATCGCGCGGTGTCGGCAGTGTAGGCCGGCTCGTTGGTCCGCCCGCGATGCGGCTCGGGGGCGAGGAACGGCGCGTCGGTCTCCACCAGGATGCGATCGTGCGGCACCTGCCTGGCGATGTCGCGCAACGCGGTGGAGCGGCGGAAGGTGACGATCCCCGAGAACGAGACGAAGAGGCCGAGCTCGACCCCGGCCTCGGCCAGCCGCGCGCCGGACGAGAAGCAGTGCAGCACCGCCGAGAACCGGCCGCGGCCCATCTCGTCGGCGAGCACCCGCTCCATGTGCTCGTCGGCGTCGCGGGCGTGGATCACCAGCGGTAGCCCGGTAACGCGGGCGGCCTCGATGTGGGCGCGCAGCACCTGCTCCTGGACCATTGCGGGCGCCGCGTCCGCGTAATGGTAGTCGAGCCCCGCCTCGCCGATGCCGACGCAGCGCGGGTGGTCGGCGAGCCGGGCGATGACGTCCGGCGCGACGTCCGGCTCCTCGGCGGCCCCGTGCGGATGGGTGCCGACCGTGTACCAGACCTCCGGGTGGGCCTCGGCGATGGCGCGGTAGGTGTCGGCCTTGGCGACCCGCGTCGCGATCGTGAGCATCCCGCCGACGCCGGCGGCCTTCGCCCGGGCGATCACGCCGGGGAGGTCGGCGGCGAAATCGGGGAAGTCGAGATGGCAGTGGCTGTCGACGAGCATGCAGTCCGGGAGCCTGGGCGAGGGGTTCGTTCGGCGGATTCGATGCGGCGGAGACGGCCGGCTCAGGCGGCCGGGGCCTCGGGCTTCTCGAACCGCGGGAAGATCGGGCTCGGCGCCGGCAGCGGCGTTCCGGGGGCCAGGCGGCCGCCCTCCCCCACGTGGGCGAACGTGCGCCGGCCGGCCGGCACCGCCAGCACGTCGAGCAGGCTCGCGGCCGAGCGCGGCACGAAGGGCTGCACCAGGATGCCGACCGCGCGCAGCACCTCCGCGGTGACGTAGAGCACCGTGCCCATCCGCTCCGGATCGGTCTTCTTCAGCTTCCACGGCTCCTCGGACGCGAAGTAGCGGTTGGCGTCGGCCACCACCGCCCAGATCTCGGCGAGGATGGCATGCAGCGCGAGGTCGTCCATCAGCGCCCGCGCCCGCGCCGGCAGGGCGTCGGCGGCGGCGAGCAGGGTCCGGTCGGCTTCCGTGAAGGCGCCGGGCTCCGGGACCGCGCCGGACAGGTTCTTGGCGATCATCGAGAGCGAGCGCTGGGCGAGGTTGCCGAGGTCGTTGGCGAGGTCCGCGTTGATGCGGGTGATGATCGCCTCGTGGCTGTAGCTGCCGTCGCCGCCGAACGGCACGTCGCGCAGCACGAAGTAGCGCACGGCGTCGACGCCGTAGGTGTCGGCGAGGTCGATCGGGTCGAGGACGTTGCCGAGCGACTTCGACATCTTCTCGCCCTTCGAGAGCAGGAAGCCGTGGCCGAAGACGCGCTTGGGCAGCGGCAGCCCGGCCGACATCAGGAAGGCCGGCCAGTACACCGCGTGGAAGCGGACGATGTCCTTGCCGATGACGTGCAGGTCCGCCGGCCAGAACCTGCGCCGTTCGTCGGCCTCGTCGGGGAAGCCGGTGACGGTGAGGTAGTTCGTCAGCGCGTCGACCCAGACGTACATGACGTGGCCCGGCCGGTCGGGCACCGGCACGCCCCAGTCGAAGGTGGTGCGGCTGACGGACAGGTCCTTGAGGCCGGAGCGGACGAAGCTCGCGACCTCGTTCATCCGCGATTCGGGGCCGATGAAGTCGGGCTGCGTCTCGTAGAGCGCCAGGAGCCTGTCCGCATAGGCCGAGAGACGGAACAGGAAGTTCTCCTCCTCCATCCACACCACGGGGGTGTCGGTGGCGAGCGAGCGGCGGGTGCCGTCCTCGAGCAGGCGGGTCTCGTCCTCGCCGTAATAGGCCTCGTCGCGGACCGAGTACCAGCCGGCATAGGTGTCGAGGTAGATGTCGCCGTTGGCCTCCATCCGCCGCCAGAGCTCCTGTGCGGCGGCGGTGTGGGCAGGTTCCGTGGTGCGGATGAAGCGGTCGTAGGCGCAGTCGAGGCGGTCGGCCACCGCCTGGAAGCGGGCCGCCATGCCGTCGACGAAGGCCCGCGGCGTGGTGCCCGCGCGCGACGCCGTCTGCTGGATCTTGAGGCCGTGCTCGTCGGTGCCGGTGGTGAACAGCACGTCGTAGCCGTCGAGGCGCTTGAAGCGGGCGATCGCGTCGGTGGCGACCACCTCGTAGGCGTGGCCGATATGCGGCGCGCCGTTGGGATACGAGATCGCCGTGGTGATGCTGAAGGTTTTGGCGGTCACGTCGGACATTCCCGGATACACGGCTCTGAAGGATCGGCGCCGATCCGTCGGGACGATGCTCTAGCCGGTCCGCACGGCGCCTGCGAGGTCCGCGAACAGCGACAGGACCACGGGCCGGCGATCGAGATTGTAGGTCGCGGCCTCGCGCGCCGTACGGCCGAACTTCTCACACACCTCGACCAGGGCCGCAAGGCGGGCCGGCGGCTCCGCCCGGCGGCGATGGAGCTCGGCCGAGACGAAGCGCTCGACGGTCTCCAGCCCGGCTGCGAACAGGGGCTCGGCCTCGCGCCCGGCGAGCTTGTCGGCGAGCTTGAGGACGCGGCCCCAATCCGGATGCCCGGCGCGCGACAGCAGGGTCTCCATCTCGGCGACCAGCCCCTGCATCGCCGGGTCGAGCATCGCCACCGCCCGGGCCACCGAGCCCTCGGACAGGTCGGCGGCGCGGGCGAGCGCCTCGGCGGACGGGGCCGGGAACGCGGCGGGGAAACCGGACACCACCGCCGAGACGGAGGCCGCGTCCAGCGGCCGGAGCGCGAGGGCGCGGCAGCGCGAGCGGATCGTCGGCAGCAGTCGGCCCGGCGCGTGGCTGACGATGAGGAACAGCGCGCGGACTGGCGGCTCCTCCAGCATCTTCAGGAGCGCGTTGGCGCCGTTGGCGTTCAGGTCCTCGGCGCTGTCGACGATGCAGATGCGGTAGCCGGCATTGCCCGCGGTGGAGCCGAACAGCTCCAGGGCCTTGCGCACCGCGTCGACCGGGATCTTGGTCGGCAGCGTCTTGGCGGTCGGCACCCGATGGCGGCGCAGGGCCACGAGGTTCGGATGCGAGAGCGCCGCGATCTTACCGACCACCGGATCGTTCGCGGCGACGTCGAGGCCGGGCGCGCGCGAGACGCCCTCGGGGTCGGCGAGCAGCCGGCGGGCGACGCGGTAGGCCAGGGTCGCCTTGCCGATGCCGGCGGGGCCGCCGATCAGCCAGGCATGGTGCAGGCGGCCTGAGGCGATGCCCTCGGCGAAGGCGGCCTCCGCCTCGGCATGGCCGACGAGGCGCGTGGTCTCGCGCGGGCGGACGATGCCGGCGAGGTCGCCGGGCTCGACGTCGTCGGGCGCGCGCTCAGGCGGCATCGGTACGGCCTTCGGTGTCGTCGAGGAGATCGGGCAGGCGTGCGGCGACCGCCCGCCGGACCGCCTGCGCGACCGCATCGGGGTCCTGCGCCGCGTCGACGAGGACGCAGCGCATGGGTTCGGCCTCCGCGATCGCCCGGAAGGCGTCGCGCAGGCGGCGGTGGAAGGCGAGATCCTCGGCCTCGAAGCGGTCCGGGGCGCCCTGCCCTGCCTGCGACGCCTCCTGTGATGCCTCTTGCGACGCCCTCTGACCAGCCGCGCGCGCGCGCGCGCGGGCCAGACCGATCTCAGGGTCGAGGTCGAAGACTAGGGTGAGGTCGGGCCGCGTCGGCCCGACGACGACGCGCTCGAGCGCCGCCACGGCGGTGGCGTCGAGGCCGCCCGCGGCCCCCTGGTAGGCGCGGGTCGAGTCCATGAAGCGGTCGCACAGGACCACCTCGCCGGAGGCCAGGGCCGGGCGGATCAGCCGGTCGAGGTGGTCGATGCGGGCGGCCGAGAACAGCAGCGCCTCGGCAAACGGTCCGTAGGGCTTGGCGATTCCGGCGAGCAGCGCGGTGCGGATCTCCTCGGCGCGGACCGAGCCGCCCGGCTCGCGGGTGGTCGTGACCGTGCGATGCGGGGCGAGCGCCCGGGCGAGGCGGGCCACCTGGGTCGACTTGCCGGCCCCCTCCCCGCCCTCGAAGGTGATGAGGACGCCCGGCGGTGTCGGAGCGGTCATGGCTGAACGGAGCCGCCGCGCCTCTCCGTCGTCACGACGGGTTGGCGGGCTTGTCACTGGTCCTGTCGCCTTTGCCCGCCTTGTCGAAGGCGCGGCGGACGATGCCGGTGCTGAATTCGAGCGCGGCGTCCATCGCGCGCTGCTGGAGCGTGCCGGCCTCCACCGAGGCGCCCGCGTAGAGCGGCTGGTCGAGGGCGACCGCGTCGCCGCGCATGATCCTGAGGCGGCCGACCTCGCGGCCCTCCGTCACGGGGGCGACGAGAGGTCCCTGGTAGACGGCGCGCGCGGTGACGCGGTCGGACGACCCGCGCGGCAGCAGCACCCGCACCGGCTTCTTGGCGACCAGCGGGACCGACCCCGACGCGCCCCCGAACACCGAGGCCTCGGCCACGGTCTCGCCGGGGGTGAAGACCTGCCGCGGCTCGAAGGCGCGGAACCCCCACTCCATCAGCTTGCGCGCCTCGGCCGCGCGGTCCCGCGCCGTCTTGAGCCCGGAGATCACCATGATCAGGCGCTGGCCGTTCTGCACCGCCGACCCGGTGAGCGCGTAGCCGGATTCCTCGAGGTAGCCGGTCTTGAGCCCGTCGGCCCCGATGTCGAGGGCGAGCAGCGGGTTGCGGTTCTGCTGCTTGATCTTGTTCCAGGTGAACTCGCGCTCGGAGAAGATCTTGTACAGGTCCGGGTAGGTGTCGATGATGTGCGCGGCCAGCTTGGCCATGTCGCGCGCGGTGACCCGCTGGTCGGGCGCCGAGTAGCCGGTGGCGTTGCGGAAGGTCGAGCGCGTCAGCCCGATCTCCTTCGCGCGCTGGTTCATGATGCCGGCGAACGCCTCCTCGGAGCCGGCCATGTTCTCGGCGATGGTGATCGCCGCATCGTTGCCCGACTGGACCACGAGGCCGCGCAGCAGGTCCTGCATCTTGATGCGGCTGTTGACCTGGGCGAACATCGACGAGCCGCCGCCCCCCGCCCCGCCCCGGCGCCACGCGTCCTCGGTGACCGTGAACTCGGTGTCCGTGCTCAGGCGGCCCGATTTCAGGGCGTCGAACACGATGTCGGTGGTCATCAGCTTGGCCATGCTGGCCGGGGCGAACGGCTCGTCGGCCGCCTTCTCGAACAGCACCGAGCCGGAATCGGCGTCGACCAGGATCGCGTGCGGCGCCGCGGTCTGGAAGACCTGGGCGCGGGCCGGCGCCGCCAGCGCGCAGGCCGCGGCCAGAAGGAAGACCCAGGTCCTGCGCATCACCAACTCCCGTGCGGCCGGGCCGCCACGTTTCCGAACATCCCGCCTCGCATAACAAGCGTGACCATATTACGGTTTCCGCGCGGGATCGAATGCGAAATGACGCAGCGCACCGCCTCGCACACCCTACGGTGCGCATTCCCCCGATCTCAGATGGCCTTGCGTGAGGCGTTCCGATGCCCCGGGGAGCCCCTTTCGCGGGGACCGGCCGGGCGCGTCCGGGCCCGATCGCCCGTCAGTAGATCCCGGCGAGCCGCGCGCCGCGCTTGTCAGGTGACTTGTCGGCAAACTTGGGCGCCGGCTTCGCCGCGAGGTCGGGACGGCCCTTCGCGGCCGTCTGCGCCGTCCCCCTGCCCCCAGGGGCAGTGGCGGTGGCGGGGACGTTGGTGAGACGCGCGAGCGCGAGCTTGGCCGAGGGCGGCATCGCCGGCGGCACCGCGCCAACCCGGGCCGCCGGGGCCCGCGGTGCCGCGG
>NZ_VRUT01000192.1:0-7333 GCF_008039465.1 Methylobacterium sp. WL120
CGCCCGAGCAGCACCCAGGCGGCGGCGAAGCGCGGGGCGCGTTCCAGCGCCTGCTCGGCCATCTCGGCGGCGCCGACGCAGTCGCCCTCGGCCAGGCACGCCTCGGCGTAGGCGAAGCGACGGTCGGCCAGCAGGTCGCCGGAGCCGGCCTGGTGAATCGCGAGAATCGATTTCACGGCGGGGATCGATTCGATGGCGGGGATCGATGTCATGGGGGGATCGATCCGGGTCTCGTCGGGACGACGCCCTATATCGTCGGCGACGCCACCCCTCGGTAGACCCATCCTCCGCCAGACCCAACCCTCGACGAGACGGGACCGATGACGCTTCGCGCCGGCGACCTCCTGACCCTGACCCGCGAGGGGCTGTACTGCCCGCTCGGGCGCTTCCACGTCGACCCGACCTGGCCGGTCGAGCGGGCGCTGATCAGCCACGGCCATGCCGACCACGCCCGGGCCGGCCACGGCAGCGTGCTCGCCACGGGCGAGACCCTGCGCATCATGGCGGTGCGCTACGGCGAGGACTTCTGCGGCGCCCGCCAGGAGGCCGTGCTCGGCGCGGACGTCCGCGTCGGCGACGTGACGGTGCGGTTCGCCCCCGCCGGGCACGTCCTCGGCTCGGCGCAGATCGCGATCGAGGCGCAAGGCGTGCGCGTGGTGGTGTCGGGCGACTACAAGCGCGCGCACGACCCGACCTGCCGGCCGTTCGAGGTGGTGCCCTGCGACGTGTTCATCACCGAGGCGACCTTCGGCCTGCCGGTGTTCCGCATGCCCGACACGGCGGCAGAGGTGCGCAAGCTCCTCAATTCCGTGGCTCTGTTCCCCGAGCGCGCCCACATCGTCGGCGCCTACGCGCTCGGCAAGGCGCAGCGGGTGATGATGCTGCTCCGCGAGGCCGGCTACGACCGGCCGATCCACCTGCACGGGGCGATGGAGAAGCTGACCGAGCTGTACAAGCGCGAGGGCTTTGCGCTGGGCGACACGCCCAAGGTGGCCGCCGCCGACCGCGCCGGCCTGAAGGGCGCCATCGTGCTGTGCCCGCCCTCGTCGATCCAGGACGTGTGGTCGCGGAAATTCCCGGATCCGGTGACGAGCTTCGCCTCGGGCTGGATGCGGGTGCGGGCGCGCGCGCGCCAGAAGGGCGTCGAGCTGCCGCTGGTGATCTCCGACCACGCCGACTGGCCCGACCTCTGCCGCACCATCCGCGAGACCGGGGCCGGCGAGGTCTGGGTCACGCACGGGCAGGAGGACGCGCTGGTGCACTGGTGCGGGACGCAGGGCATCGCGGCCAAACCGCTGCACATGCTGGGCTACGGCGACGACGGCGAGGCGGAGCCGGCGCCCGTCGAGGCGGCGCAAGACGCCGCTGATGAGGTCACCGACGAGGCCGCCGCGTGAACGACTTCGCCGAACTCCTCGACCGCCTCGCCTACGAGCCGCGCCGCAACGCGAAGCTGCGCCTGCTGCAGGACTACTTCGCGAAGACCCCGGACCCGGAGCGCGGCTACGCGCTCGCGGCGATGACCGGCACCCTGAGTTTCCGCGAGGCCAAGCCCGCGCTGATCCGCGGCCTCGTCGAGGCGCGGATCGACCCGGTGCTGTTCCGGCTCTCGCACAACTACGTCGGCGACCTCGCGGAGACGACCGCGCTGATCTGGCCGGCACCGCTCGCGGACGAAGCGCGGGTCCCCGCTCCCGAACGGGAGAGGGAGCCCGTCGGCGCTCCCGGCCCCGGCCACAACAACCCGCCTCCGCACGTGCCGACGCTCGCCGAGGTGGTCGAGACCCTGTCGACCATCCGCAAGGCCGACCTGCCTCAACATCTCGCCACTTGGCTCGACGCGCTCGACGAGACCGGGCGCTGGGCGCTGTTGAAGCTCGTCACCGGAAACCTCCGCGTCGGCGTGTCGGCGCGGCTCGCCAAGACCGCGGTCGGCGCGCTCGGCGGGCACGAGGCGGACGCGGTCGAGGAGGTCTGGCACGGGCTCAAGGCCCCGTTCGAGACCCTGTTCGCCTGGGCGGAGGGGCGCGGCCCGCGGCCCGAGACCCTGAACCCGGCCCCGTTCCGGCCGCCGATGCTGTCGCACCCGATCGAGGAGGAGACCGACTTCGACAAGCTCGCCCCGGCCGACTTCTCCGGCGAGTGGAAGTGGGACGGCATCCGCGTGCAGCTCGTCGGCGGGCGCGACGCGGCGGGCGAGCAGGTGGTGCGGATCTACTCGCGCACCGGCGAGGACATCTCCGGCGCCTTCCCGGACTTGGCCGAGGCGGTCACCTTCACGGGGACGCTCGACGGCGAGTTGCTGATCCTGCGCGAGAGCCGCGTGCAGAGCTTCAACGTGCTGCAGCAGCGCCTCAACCGCAAGGCGGTGACGGGCAAGCTGATGGAGGAGTTCCCGGCGCATGTGCGCGCCTACGACCTGCTCACCGCCGACGGCGAGGACCTGCGCGGGCTCGGCTTCGTGGAACGCCGCGCCCGGCTGGAGGCGTTCGTGGCGACGCTCGACCACGCGCGGATCGACGTCTCGCCGTTGGTGCCGTTCTCGACCTGGGAGGACCTGGCCGCGGCCCGCGCCGACCCGGCGGCTTTGGGCGCCGGCGCGGATGCCGACGCCATCGAGGGCGTGATGCTCAAGCGCCGCGACAGCCCCTATCTGCCCGGCCGCCCGAAGGGCCCGTGGTGGAAGTGGAAGCGCGAGCCGCACCTCGTCGACGCGGTGATGATGTACGCTCAGCGCGGCCACGGGAAGCGCTCGTCGTTCTACTCCGACTACACGTTCGGCGTGTGGCGGGACGGCGCCGACGGGCCCGAGCTGGTGCCCGTCGGCAAGGCCTATCACGGCTTCACCGACGCGGAGCTGGCCAAGCTCGACCGCTACGTCCGCAACCACACGGTGAAGCGTTTCGGCCCGGTGCGCGAGGTCGCCTACGGGATGGAGGGCGGATTGGTGCTGGAGATCGCCTTCGAGGGCGTGCAACGCTCCACCCGGCACAAATCGGGCGTCGCCATGCGATTCCCCCGCGTCAGCCGCATCCGCTGGGACAAGCCGGCGGCCGAGGCCGACCGGATCGACCTTCTGGAACGCATCCTGGCGCGGGGCGAGCGCGAGACGATGCCGGGCACGACCTTGGAGATCGCGGAATGAAGCGTGGCACGGTGGGGACGGTCGAGGCGCTGTTTTCCGGCTCCGTCCGGCGCCAGGCCGGCGGGCGGCTGACGATCGCCACGCCGGGGCCGGGCTTCACCGAGTTCACCGACGCGGTCGCCGCCTTCGTGCGCGACAGCGACGTCTCGGACGGCATCGTCACGGTGTTCTGCCGGCACACCTCGGCCTCGCTGACGATCCAGGAGAACGCCGACCCGGACGTGCAGGCCGACCTGATGACTGCGCTGGACGGCCTCGCCCCGCGCCACGCGGCCTACGTCCACGGCGCCGAAGGGCCGGACGACATGCCCGCCCACATCCGCACGATGGTCACCGACGCCACCCTGTCGATCCCGGTGGTGGACGGCCGCCTTGCGCTCGGCACCTGGCAGGGCGTGTACCTGATCGAGCACCGCGACCGGGCGCACCGGCGGGAGATTATTTTGGCGGTGGTGGGGACGTGAGGCGGACGCGCTGATCCCGCGATCACACCCGCCCCGTCATTCCGGGCTCTGCTTCGCAGCCCCGGATTGACCGAGGTTGGAGGGACGCCGTCTTGTCCGCTTCACGCGTACACCACCCCCCGCATCAGCGGCCGGGCCGTGCGGAAGAACGTACCGCGCGTCGTGCGGAACCCGTCCCCATCCTGGACCACGTCGGCGTCGGCGGTGAGGACGCCTGAGGGCATGCCGACGCGCAGGGTGTCGGCGGTTTCACGGGCGACCTCGGCGACGACGCTGCCGGGGAGGCGGGCGGCGACCGCGAGGCAGAGGGTGGCGGTGAGCGGCAGCGCCTGGTGCGGCACGCCGTTCGAGATCACCCGGGCGGTGAGGTCGACCGCGGCGGCGGTCACGCGCTCGCCCGAGAGGGTGCCCGCGTCCTGCGGCGGCGCCACCAGGCCGACGAAGGGGACATGGACGATGGTGGCCGCGTGCGCGTCGTCGCGGGCGATGCCCATCGCCACCGAGGCCGCGCGGCGGATGCGGCCGAGACGGTCGAGCAGGCCGGGTACGGCCTCGATCGCCGCCGGCAGCTCGGTCCCCGTCAGCCCGAGGGCGGTGGCCTTCACGAAGACGCAGGCGTTGGCGGCGTCCACCATCGAGACGTCGAAGTGCCCGAGCCCCGCCACCGCGAGGCGCTCGCGCACCGTGCCGGTGGGGAGCAGCCGGCCGGTGGTGGCGCCGCCGGGATTGACGAAGTCGAGGCGGATCGGCGCGGCCGTTTCCGCGACGCCGGGAATGGCGAGGTCGCCGCGGTAGACCGCGCGTCCGCCCGCCACCGCGAAGGCGGCGTGGACGACCTTCTTCGTGTTGGTGTTGAAGATCCGGATCGTCACAGGCCCGTCGGGCGCCGAGGCCAGCCCCTCGTCGATCGCGAAGGGGCCGACCGCCGAGAGCATGTTGCCGCAATTGCCCGACAGGTCGATCCGCGCCTCGCGCACCACCACCTGGACGAAGGTGTAATCCACGTCGGCGTCGTCGCGGCGCGAGCGCGCGACGACGCAGATCTTCGAGACCGACGACACGCCCCCGCCCATGCCGTCGAGCTGGCGCCCGAACGGATCGGGGCTGCCCATCGCCGCCAGGAACAGCGGTTCCCAGGCCGCGACGTCGGCCGGCACGTCGCGCCGGTGCAGCATCAGCGCCTTGCTGGTGCCGCCGCGCATGAACACGGCCGGGATCGCGGTGAAGCTCATGAGGCGGGCCTTCGTAGAGGGACGGACATCGGACGTGGCCTGCCGGCGGCGGCGGCATCATCCCGCCAAGGCCGGCGCGGGGCATCCGTTCAGGCTCCGAAC
The DNA here is from genome assembly GCF_008039465.1 of Methylobacterium sp. WL120. Lineage (NCBI taxonomy): Bacteria > Pseudomonadati > Pseudomonadota > Alphaproteobacteria > Hyphomicrobiales > Methylobacteriaceae > Methylobacterium > Methylobacterium sp. WL120. Next base: position 4,944 of record NZ_VRUT01000192.1, read on the forward strand.
AGGTCCGCATGGGTGCCGGCGCGGACGAAGACGACGAGGCCGGAGCCGCGCTCGTCGTCGAGCGTGTAGGCGAGTTGGAAGTCGCCGCCGACGTGGCATTCGCGATGTCCCGCCCAATTCCCTTTCAACGGATGATCGAGCCACTCTGGACCCAGGGGACCGTCGTTGGCGATCAGCAGCATGAACTGTTTCAGGCGTGCCATGTCGTACCGGCCGGAGCGGGACAGGCATTCCCAATCCTTGCGGAAGGTCTTCGTGTAGTCGGCCGCCCGCGGCGGGGCGGCGCGCTTAGAGCATTTTCTGTGATCTCTGGATCACGGAAAATGCTCTCACCTGCGGTGTGGTCGCATTTTCTTCACGCGAGCCGGCATCCACCTCGCTTGAAAATGCTCTAGCGGATGCCGGCGTCTTCAGGGTCGGCGATCAACGCGTCGGCACTGGTGAAGCGGCCCCGGTGCAGGCGGGCGATGGTCTCGGCTTCCTCCATCGCAGCCAGGGTCTCGGCGTTCGGAACACCGAGTTCGAAGGGAAGCGCCCGATCCGTGGCGACGCGGTGCAGGAACAGGCGCACCGCATCCGACATGGACAGGCCGAGGGCATCGAGCGCGACCACGGCGCCGGCCTTGGTCTCGTCGTCGACGCGGATGTGCAGGACGGATGTGGGAGCGGTCATGCCGAAGCCTCTCTCGCTCCCGAGAATGGCGCTCGCCACCCCGACCGTCAACGCGCCGCGTCCTCGCGGCCGCCCCTACAAAAACTTCAGTGGGTCGGTCTCGGGCGGGGGCGGGGCGACGTCGGCGCGGTTCCACCAGCCGCCGCCGAGCGCCTGGAACAGGGCCGCGGTGTCGGCGTACTGCGTCGCCCGCGCGCCGGCCGATGTGACGAGCGCCGAGAGGTAGCCCTGCTGGGCGATCAACACCTGCGTCGAGTTCACGGCGCCGGCCGAGAACTGCTTGCGGATCAGGCCGAGGCTCTGGCCCGTCGCATTCTCCGCGGCCGAGGCGGCGGCGACCGCGGCGGCGTCCGATTGCAGGGCGCGCAGCGCGTCGGCCACGTTCTGGAACGCGGCGATCACCACGGCGCGGTACTGCGCCTGCGCCTGGGTCAGGGTCTCCTCGGAGGCGCGCTGGCGGCGGTAGAGCGTGCCGGCGTCGAAGATCGGCGCGGTGGCTTGCCCGAGGATGGTGAAGAACCCGGCGCCCGGGTTGGTGATCTGCGCCAACCGCACGGCGCTTGAACCGCCCGCGGCGGTGATCGAGAATTGCGGCAGGCGGTTCGCCACCGCGACGCCGACGCCGGCCGAGGCCTGCTGCACCAGGGCCTCGGCCGCCTTCACGTCCGGCCGCTGCTGCACCAGGCGCGAGGGCAGGCTGACGGGGACCTTCGTCGGCAGCCGCAGGGCCGAGAGGGTGAAGGTCTCAGCCACCTCCTCGCTCGGCAGGCGTCCGGCGAGCGCGGTCAGGAGGTTGCGCTGCTGCGCCAGCTGCTTCTCCAGCGGCGGCAGCAGCTGCTGCGACAGCGACAGGGCGGCCTGCTGCTGGATCACGTCGGCGCCGGCGATCTGCCCGAGCGAGAGCTGCTTGTTGTAGAGGGTCAGCACCTCGGTCTGGGCCTGGATCACCCGCTTCGTCGCGTCGATCTGGGCGCGGAGGCTGGCCTCCTGGATCGCGGCGGCGACGACGTTGGCCGTGAGGCTGAGGTAGGCGGCCTCGAGCTGGAAGCGCTGGTTCTCGGCGGTGGCCTCGAGCCCCTCGATCGTGCGGCGGTTGAGGCCGAACACGTCGGGGTTGAACGCCACCGTCACCTGCGGCGTGTAGAGGCTGTAGAGGTAGTTGTTCTGGTTCTGCAGCGGCGATTGCAGGTCGAGCCCCGGCGCCCGCGCGCCCAGCGCCTGCGGGTTGGCCGAGAGCGAGGGATACAGCGTGCCCTTCTGCGCGAGCACGTTCTGCTGCGCGATGCGCAGGCTCGCCTGGGCCGCCTCCAGGTTCGGGTTGTTGGCCAGCGCCTCCTCGACCAGGCGGTTTAGCGCCTTGGAGCGGAACAGCGTCCACCACTGGCCGGGGATGTCGGCGCCCGAGACGAAGCTCTGGTCGGCCGAGCCGCCCTGGCGCGTGGCGACCTTGTCGGCCGCGCTCGGGTTCGCCAGGGGCTCCTTCGTGTAGCGCGCGACCGGCGGATCCTCGGGCGCGATGTAGTTTGGGCCGACCGCGCAGGCGGACAGGCTCAGGCTCGCGGCAAGCGCCGCCGCCCGTGCGGATCGCCGGTTCAGGGCCGTCTCGATCATCGCGCCCCAGCGAGTGCCGGCCCGCGCGGTCGCGCGAACCCCCGCCCGGTAGAGCGCCGCGGGGGGGCGTCGAGTCAATGCGGCGTTGGCCGTGACGGGCGGGGAG
>NZ_VRUT01000193.1:0-7311 GCF_008039465.1 Methylobacterium sp. WL120
TTCATGCCAGCCTTCTCCGCTTGGCCGGCTGCGCTCGCCAGACCAGCTCCGCCGGCCAAGCTACCCGTGGCGGAGCGGCCCACCGTGCACTAACTTTACCCTTGGACCACCTCGTGGGGGCCGATCAGTCAGCTTCTCGATACCGTGCGTCCCGGCCATGTCGCGAAGGCGCCAAAACCGAAGCCGGAGAGCGGCGGCTATCGTTCGGTGCGGACCGGATCAGGCTCGTTGAGGGTGTGATGATGGACGGCGTCGGGCTTCTGAACTTCGCCAAGGTCGTTATCAGAGCCGGTCTTGAGGTCAGGCGTCGCGACGCTCGTGCTCACGTGGCAGAAGCACCGCGCGGATGGTCAACCGCAACCGGCTTCAGCCATGCGTCACTCGTGATGAGACTTCCATAAAACCCTACATTTCCTATCATATCGGACACATCACCTGCGCCAGAAGCATGCTGCTCATGCTGATCCGACTTCGCAACGTGCTACCTTCACTGACACGCAATCCCTCATCTGCGGATACGCTCACATGGCCTTCGGCATCACCGGCATTCACGGCATGGACCAGCACTTCATGGCGGAGGAGGTCGCCCCCGGCGAGTTCGGGGTGGCGATCCGTCAGGGTGGCGATGCCATCGTCTCGATCCGCCTGCGCGACCCGTCCCTGGCCAACGCTCAGGATCTGGCGACGCTGCTCGGCCAAAGGGCCAGCGCAATCATTACCCCGTCGGTGGTCCAGGCCATGCTGGAAGGCACGATGACGGAAATCTGAGGCGCCTTTCTAAATACAGCTTGGTGGAAGAGGTTGTTCAGCACGCCGAAGCCGGAACAGAACCATTCCCCGTTTCAATCGGGAATGGCGAACCCGATCGACTGACAAACGATCGCGGCCATGGCAACACGATAGGCGAGCTGAGGCAACCAAGCCGCTTGCATAGATTGATCTGGCATGGGTGAGGCAGTGCCCATCTGCAACTCGTCTTCGTAGCGCGCCATTATCCACGCTTGGATTGAAGGGGAGGTGCAGGCGAGCCAAATCCATAAGCCGAGAGCAACGAAACCTAGAAGGTCACCGCCGAACGTGAAGCCAGCATCAATCATGATGCGCTCCCTGCAAGAAACGCCCCCCAGCGGCGGTGCTTACAGGAAATCCTCGGAAGGGTCGATCAGATCTCCATAGTCTGCATCGCGGGCGCACCTTCACGCAGCACGTAGCAATCTGGCGGACGCTGTCAGCTTCCCCGCAGGGTGTCCATGACGACCAGACGGACGCCCTCGGCCTGATCGGACAGCTTCGCGACACCGTGCGCCCCGGTCACGTCGCCAAGACGGCTGCCCCTAAACCAGAGGCCCGCGGCTACCGTTTGGTGCGGACCGGATCAGGGGTTGTTTAAGTTTCTTGCGGCGTTTGAGCCTGACTGCATAGATAAATCTGATCTGAAAGACCAAATTATATCTTGACGCGAATTGTATAGCGAAGCCATCGATAGAAACATAGATGGTTTGTTGCAGTCATGCATTTTAGCAATTGCAATGGCTTCCATAGGAGAGATCGCTTGTATATTGCGGCCGTCCACCGCCGATCCAGAGCGTCCATCATAGAAGCGCAAGATGCATTCTAATCGGTAAGTTGGCATGATTGCCTTCAAAACCCTGTGGTCTTTGACGGAAAAGGCTCGCCGGGTGATGGTGTGTCGAAGGGGAGGCTGCGATTAGGTTCTACCTGACGACCTCACCCGTCACCGGGTTCGTGACACCAAGGATCGACAGACCGACATCCGCACCGCGGCGCCATACGACCCGCATCCGCACGGATCGCTGAGAACCTTGCAGAGTGAGCTCGACGCAGTCCGACAGCGGTTCCCGTTGCGAAACCGAGATGCGGGCACCTTCTTTTGACACATCCCGCACCACGCAGGGGACCTCATCCCCGTCATCCGTGCGAAGCGCCCCGATGATCATTGTCTCTCGACGCGGAGATCGCCGCGGGTAATTAGGTTCGTCCATGCTACATCGTCCACCGAATGGTGATGAAATAGCCATTGAATGGTTCAAAAAGGCTGACACAAGGATTGGATTTCTCGAAAATCCAGGAGGATTTTCAACGCCAGGCTTCCACTAAAGCGAGATATATGCATGGTGACTGCCGCTACAGGTTGCATGCGGTTGAGAACGAACTATGGACGAACTTGAACAGGCGCTGCCTGACAACACCACCGAGCTGACGGCCGACCTCGTGTCCGCTTTCGTCTCGAACAACAACGTGCCCGTCGCCGAGCTGCCGGCTCTGATCGCCAGCGTGCATGCCGCCCTGGCTGCTCTCGGCAACGAAGCCCCCGCAGAGCCTGCTGGTCCCGAGAAGCCGACGCCCGCTCAGATCCGCAAGTCAATCACCCCGGATGCGCTGATCAGCTTCGAGGACGGGAAGTCCTACAAGACGCTGAAGCGCCACCTGACGCTCCGTGGACTGACCCCCGAGGGCTATCGGGCGAAGTACGGCTTGCCGGCTGACTACCCGATGACGACGGCCAACTACTCGGCGCAGCGCTCTGCGCTAGCCCATGCGCTTGGTCTCGGTCAGCAGCGCCGGAAGACCGCAACCGAGGCCACAGAAGCCCCCAAGGTAGCCCCGAAGGCGCGCGGCCGGAAGAAGGCTGCTGAGACGGTCTGAAGCCGCTCAGCGCCCCGTTCCGGCACACCGCGGCACCCGTCGCGGTGACGTGCCTCTAACCAAGCGCCGCCATCCTACGTCCGGGCCAAGTTGCGTATCGGCCTAGCTGGTGAGATCTGGGGTTCCCCCGCCGCGTGAGCAGATCGCGCCGGGGTCGAACCGCTTGGGAGATGTTGTGACACCGCCACGATCGCTGCCCGTGCTCGTCGTGGACGATGTGCCTCTGATCCGCGCCGTGGTGCGCCCACGCTCGGACAATGACGTGATCACGTTGCCACGTGGTCGCGTGACACCTCGCTACTCACCTCGGTTCAGTGCATCGAAATCTCGCCCGTGCGCCTTCAGCACGAGCCTGAGCCCTTCGAGATAGAGATCGTGCGGCTTGCAATCCTGAGCGACCGCGATCTCTCGAAGCGCCTTGAAGACCTTTGGGTGCGCGTACAGGGAAGCGTGCGGCTTCTCGTACCGGACCCGTCGCTTGTAGCCGTCCGGACCAACCGGTTCGATAAACGCCACGTTGTCACGTGGAGCGTTCCCCGTTTCCACGTCCTCACGTTCCGACGTTACAACGCTGTCACGTGACGACGTGGTAACGTTAGAAGACGACTGAGAAGCGATCCGGGCGAGTTGATCGTTTATGGACGGCCGCGGCTTTTTGCTCATGCGTTCGTTCCTGCAAGCTGCGCCTTCACCCATTGCCAAAGCAGGCGAATTTCGGTTGCGGCTTTGCCCTTCGGGGCGAGTTCCGTGACCCCCTGCCCCATCGTCATCGAGTCGAGGAAGTCAGAGCGGGTCGCGACCATCGACGGCGCCAGTGCACCGGAACTCACGAGCGCGGTTGCCGCATCAAGCGTCCGGGCCTGCGTCGTCGCGTTGCACTGGTTGAGCACGAAGGCGAATGGCCTGCCGAGGAGCCGGATCTGTTCCACGGTCGGCCGGGCCGCCTCCACATCGAGGATCGATGGCTTCACTGGCAGGAGGCACAGGCTGGCCTCCCGAAGCACGAGGGCGACATCGGGGCCGTACCGACCTGGCGTATCTACGATCGCCAGGGAGATCTGCCCAGCGCCGCGCATCCGCTTAAGCGTGCCCGCGAAGGCCGAGGGTTCGACCCGCTGCACGTCCAGCCCATCAGCTTCGCGCCGCCGTCCCCAGCCGGCAAGCGAAGCCTGCTGGTCCGTATCAAGCACCGCAACCGTCTCCCCGTCCTGCATCGCGGCAGCGGCGAGGCTCGCGGCAAGCGTGCTCTTGCCGCTGCCACCCTTCTGCGTCGTGAGAGCTAGGACCCGCATCACAGGCCCGCCATCCCAGCTGGGTTCTGTTTGAAGATCTGCCCGGATCGGATGTAGCCGCTGGTCGTGTCGAAGCGCTTATGTCGAAGCTGCCGCTGGATTGTGTGGCCTGGCGCGTCGTTGGCCGCCGCCGAGGTGGCGAGCCCAGATCGAAGCGAATGGCCGGCAAAGGCCGACGCTATCCGTTGCGCCTCCTCTAGCGAGTGACCATCCACCAGCGCGGCCGCTTCGACGGTCCGTTGGACAATCCGAGCCACAGCCCGGTCCGTGACAGCCTCCAACCCAAGTCTTCCGTGTCGGTCGATTGGTCGGAACGCCGGTCCCTCCCGCAACTGAGCGGCATTAATCCACGCGCGATAGCTCCGCACCGGGCACGTCTCCAAATTCGATCCGTAGGGCACGCCAACCTCGGCGCCTTCACTCTGCTGATCCGTCTTGCTGCGCCCGAGATGGATCACGAGGCCGTCGGGCTGCTCTTCGATCCAGGCAGCACCATCGCGGCGTGAAACCTGAAGCCCGGCAAGTTCGGATCGCCGAAGGGCCGCTGCGAAACCAACCAGGATCAGCGCTCGATCGCGTCTGCCCGCAAGGGTATCGGGTAGCGTCGCCACGGCGCGGCGGAGATCCACCGTCATCAGCGGGCGCTTCTTTTCAGCTGGCCGGCCATGCGCCCGCTTGATCCCGCGCCACGCATCTCGGAACGCTGCCGAAGTCGTATCAAGAACGAAGCCCGCTGCGGCGTGCTGCTCTCGGATCGCAGCAAGGCGACGTTGTAACGTGGTAACTTTCAACGTGGCAGCGTGGTCGATGAGATACGCGAGCACTGCGGCAGCACTGGCTGGCAGAGCAGACTCATCGCGAGTAGCGCACCATGTCGCGAACGCTCTCGCGTCGGAGGCGTATGCACGACGTGTGTTTTTAGCCCGCGCCTGACCCGCATACTCGCGTGCTCGGTCAGCGAAGGCTTCAAGGCTATTCGGCGGGAGGAGGCTTACGTCTGTGCTCAAGGCTGAGTCTCCTCGCCCAGCGGCTCGCCTTCATCGATCGCCGAAACAATCTGGTTGCGCACGAGCTTCGAGGCAGCTTGCACGGGATCGGCCCAGTCAGGGCGTCGGGCTTTCTGTATGGCCTCGTTCGGCACGACGACGAAAAACCGCGTCTGCCCCCTCGATCGAGCATGCCAGTAGCCGCGAACCTCTACCCCATCCGACGTTTGGCGGGCCTTGACGATGAAGTCCTGCCCGGAGTGCGAGAAGGCGAGGCGCGGGAGGTTGGACGGCATGCTGAGTTCTGAGGTCCGATAATCTCTTCTTATCGGACGTTAGATGACCACGCGGGAAATGGCAACGGGATCGCGTTACCACGTTACAGCGTGGTCATGTGAAAGCGCGGTTGTGATGTGAGCCTTTTCTATCTCAGTCTCACCAGCCGCGCGGCGGTCGGGTATGCAAGCCGGGTGCGCCTCGATGATGAGGCTGCTCAGCCCAGCATTAAGAGTCGGGCGCTGAACTGCATCCCGTTAGGAGTATCTTTAAGTTGTAATCCTATCCTTCACGTAGTCATCGGGTGCCATGCACGTGCGGTGGCCTGACTACGCTCCCTGCCGCAACGAAGCGACACCGAGCAGCTGCCCATCCCTACTGTGCGAGTTGACCATGCACACCATGTCCAACGATCCAGGTGCGCACCCGCTCCCCTCCGACGCGGAGCGTGCTCGCGCTCGTCTGAACCGGATCGCTGCGCCTGCGCAGAGCCCGAACCATTTGATCCGCTCGGAGACCCGCGACACGCTGGCGTCCCTAGGTCCGCGCCGGCACGGAATGGGCAAGCGCGAAAGCTTCCGCCTCGGTTGGGGCGGCTGGCTGGTAATAGAGCTTATCGCCATCGCCATCGCTGCCGCCGGATACTTAACCTGGACACCGACCTCCGCCTGCCGCGAGCAGGAGGCGAAACTCGGCTTCTATGCCGGCGACAGCCTCGGCAAGTGCATCCGCCGTGGCATCGCGGCCCGCATCGAAGACATCGACCAGCGTCTCAAGATGCTGGTGCGTGGCTCGGGGCGGTGAAAGCAAGTCAAGCAACTGTCAGCTCAAGGCCATGACAGTGCTGCCAGTGGCCGTAGCCACTATCCCCGCCGCCGTTTTCAGCGATGAGTGACGGGGTTGCTTGCGGGCCGGGGCGTGGGTCGTCACACACGCCGGCACGATTTCGGAGAAGCGCTACGCGGCGACCGTCGTTGCGCTGATAAGGCCCCCGAGGATCGTCACTTGGCAGAGGCAACCCTTTGTTAACCACGTCTAGCCACGCTGATCTTAGCGACCGGCTAATAAAGTCGAGCGCCGGCAGAGCAGCACCACCTTGGACAGAAGGTGCGGCCTCGCCGGCGCAGTCGCGGATTTATTTAGGTTCCGCCTCGACCGTGATCGATCAGCACTGGTAAGGTCTTAGGGCGCATGGCACGGTCAGCCATGACGACAGCAGATCCGGTTCAATGCGAGGTGAAGGTTGACGGGCAGTGGCTCGCAGTCAGCCTTGCGGACGCACACGGGAAATACACCCTGGCGGTGAAACGCTGCCTGGCTTGCCACGGGCCGGTGACGGTCACCGGAAACTACACTGCTGTCTTCTCGCTGACGCTGATGCATCGTCGGACGTATGTGGGCTGCCCCCTTTCGAAGACATACTGCGGAACACCGTCCATGCACCCGCTCGCGCTCAGTTAGCCTCCCGAGATCGCTACTGCCCGTCTTCCGCGCCGACCATCCGAACGGTTGCACCGAGCCGGCTTCGGTCCAGCCCCTTAGCGGTGTAGCGCTCATCCGCCTGGACGATGCGCACCGGCATCGGGGCACGTCCCAGGAACGCCAGATCGCCCCGCACAGCGCGTTCAAGCTCAGATCTCACCGCGCTATCCGCCAAGACGGCAAGGCCGCCCACGGTCGCTACGGCGAGGACGCTGCGGGTGAGGATCGAGGTGAGGGTGAGCATGGGGGCACCTGAGAGATGCCGGATGGTAGCCGAAGGGCTCTGCGGAGGCTGCTACACCCACGCCACAGCCAGTACAAAAAGCGAACAAGCCAACCAGATGGTGAGGCTGTCCGATCCGATCAAATGACGGGCGCCGAGAACAGCGCGCCGTACATCGCGGCATGGCCGACGTAGTAGAGCGTGAGGAAGCCGGTGAGCGCCACCGCGTAGTAGGCCGGAGCCAGCGCCACGTCGCGCCGGCGGACGGCGATGCGGGCGTCGTCGGCGGCGATGGCGACCAAGACCACGATGATCCCGGAATGGCCGATGGCGTCGACCTTGCCGAACTCGAACACCGCGGAGACGAAGATCGCGGCCAGGATGA
>NZ_VRUT01000194.1:0-7300 GCF_008039465.1 Methylobacterium sp. WL120
CGCGCAGGGTGCGGCCGTCGCCCGCGCCGATGCCGGGCACGAGGCGGGCCGCGCTCAGCACGAACTCGTAGGGCGTCTTGAACTTGCGCGGGGCCGGGTCCCACGCCTCCGGCGTCGCGACGAGGGCGGCGGCCACCACGGCGAGGTCGCCGTCGCCCTCGCGGTAGGCGGTGGCGAGGCGCGCCACCGCGCCGTCCGGCGGGTCGTCGGCGATGAAGTGGGTCGCGAGCTTGCGGGCGAGGTGGCGGGCGGTCGCCGGGTGGCGTGCGAGCGCGTCCAGCACCGCGTCGCCCTGCTCCAGCCCGCCCGGTTCGTAGGTCCGGCCGAGGATCGTCGCCGGGCCCGGCTCGTGCCGGTTGGGACTGAACAGGAAGCGCCCGGCATCCGGCCGGTCGGCCCGCGGCGGCACCCAGCCGCGCCCGGTGAGGACCGCGGCCAGCGCCGTGACGTCGGCCTGGCCGTAGCCGCCGTCGACGCCCAGCGTGTGCAATTCCAGGGTCTCGCGGGCGAGGTTCTCGTTGAGGCCGAGGCCGCGGCGCGCGCCGGCCACCGAGCCCGGGCCGACGGAGCGCTGGTTGTCGAGGTAGACCAGCATCGCCGGGTGGCGCTGCACGGCCCGGAGCATGTCGGCGAAGCGCCCGAGCACGTGCGGGCGGATCGCCTCGCGCTCGAAGGCGCCGGCGAGCACGCGGACCAGCCCCTTGTCGGCCGAGACCGCGAAGTGGTTGGCGAAGAACAGCGCCAGCCGCTCGACGAAGCCGGCCTCCGTCGCCACGCCGTGCGCGAGCCGCGCCGCGAACTCGGCCCGCCCGATCGTTCGCCGGACCTGCCCCGGATCGGCTGCCTTCGCCTTATCGACCGGCTGCCCGGGATCGACCGGCTGCGCCGCAGGCTCGGCCGCCGGATCGCGCTTCGCCCGGCGGGCCTGCGCGAGCTGCCTCGCCGCCGCATCGGAGGACGGGAGCGCAGGGTCGTCGATCAGGGCCGCGGCGGGCTGCGACAGCTGCGCGCGAAGCCATCCGCGGGGGTCGGCGGCGATGCGGGCGACCTCCCCCGGCCGCGCGCCGACTCCGAACCGGTTGAGCGCCAGGACGGCGTCCGTGGTCATCGCGTCGATCCTTCGATCCCCCCGCGGCGCACCGCACCGGCGGCTTGGCGAATCGGGTTGGCAAATCGGGTTGGAACGAACCTTGGCCTCGGCCTGTCGCGCAACGATCCCGGGCCGGCGGACTTTCGTGTCGAGCTGTCGCAGGCCGGAGCGCCGGATACATCTTGCGACGTTGTTTCCCGCGCCCGCGCGCGGGCCGCCGCTAGGATCGGCGGCGAAAGGCTCGACGACATGGACGCTGCCCACCTGCTGGTCGTGGACGACCACCGCGACATCCGCGACCCGCTGGCCGCCTACCTGCGCCGCCACGACCTGCGGGTGAGCGTGGCGGCCGACGCCGCGGCGGCACGCACGATCCTCAACACCAGCGCCATCGACCTCGTCGTCCTCGACGTGATGATGCCCGGCGAGGACGGGCTCTCGCTCTGCCGCCACATCCGCGAGGTGCACGACACGCCGGTGATCCTGCTGACTGCGATGGCCGAGCAGACCGACCGGATCGTCGGTCTGGAGATCGGCGGGGACGACTACGTGACGAAGCCCTTCGACCCGCGGGAGCTGCTGGCACGGGTGAAGAACCTGCTGCGCCGCGCCGCCGCCCTGCCGCGGGAGCGGGCGGAGCCCGGCGCGCTTCGCCTCGCCTTCGACCGCTGGGTCCTCGACGGCGACCGGCGCGAGCTCGTCGGCGAGGGCGGCGAGGCGGTGGTGCTCAGCACCGCCGAGTTCCGCCTGCTCGCAGCCCTGGTGCGGCGCCCGCGGGTGGTGCTGTCGCGCGACCAGCTCCTCGACCTGACGAGCGGCCGCACCGCCCAGGCCTTCGATCGCAGCATCGACAACCAGGTCAGCCGGCTGCGGCGCAAGCTCGAGCGCGACCCGGCCCATCCCGAGCTGCTGAAGACGGTGTGGGGCGGCGGCTACGTCTTCGCCGCCGACGTGCGGGAGGTCCGGTGATCCGCCTGGTGCCGCGCTCGCTGGTCTGGCGGCTGGCGCTGCTGCTCGTGCTGGCGGTGGTGGCGGCGCAGGCCGCCGCCTTCGCGATGTTCGCGAGCGAGGCGACCCGCGTCGGGCGGGCCGCGGGACGCACCCAGGTGATCGACCGCATCGCCATCCTCGTGCGCCTGCTCGACACGGTGCCGGCGGACGCGGTGCCGGGCACCATCGCGGCCTTCAACTCGCCGCGCCATCACTTCTCGATCGGCCAGGGAAGCCTCGTCCCCGACGGGGCGATGGACGCCGACGAGGCGCGGCTGGCGCACGGGCTCGATCGCAGGCTCCAGGCGGATGCGAGCGAGGCGCGGCTCCTCTTGGTGAAGCGCGACTTGGTCAAACACGGCTCGGTCAAACACGACTCGGTCGAGCGCGACGTCGCGGACGCTCCCGGCGCCGAGGAGCGCCGGGCCAAACCGGAGGCGCTCCAGGTCTCGGTGCACCTCGCCGACGGGCGCTGGCTCAACGGCGAGGCGCCGGTCGCGCTGCCGACGCCGCCCTGGATGCGGATCGGCCTGTTCCAGATCGTCGCCAGCGTCGTCGCCGTGCTCGTCGCCGTCGGCCTCGGGCTGCGCGGGGTGGTTGGGCCGGTGACCGCCCTGGCGCAGGCCGCCGAGGAGGCCGGGCGCGGCACCCTGGTCGCGCCCCTGCCGGAGCCGGGGCCGGCGGAGCTGAAGACGATGACGATCGCCTTCAACCGGATGCAGGCGCGGCTCCGGGCCTACGTCGACGACCGCACAAGGATGCTGGCCGCCGTGAGCCACGACCTGCGTACCCCCATCGCCTCGCTGTGGCTTCGCGCGGAGATGGTGGAGGACGAAGCGTTGCGCGCCGGCATGGTGCGCACGCTGGGCGACATGAAGCGGATGGTGGAGGCGACCCTGTCGTTTGCCCGCGACGACGCCGCCTCGCAGGCGAGCGGACCCCTCGACCTCACTGAGCTTGCCCGCACCCTGGTCTCGGACCACGTGGCGCTCGGCCGCGACGTCACCCTGTCGGCGCCCGAAACCCTGCCCTTCGCAGGGAGGCCCGACGCCCTGCGGCGGGCGCTGGACAACCTCGTCGAGAACGCGGTTCGCTATGGGGCGCGCGCCCGCATCGCCCTCGACCGCGACGGGGCGGACGTGCGCATCCGGGTCGAGGACGACGGGCCGGGCATCCCCGCGGACCGGGTCGAGGCGATGTTCGAGCCCTTCGCCCGCCTCGACGACTCGCGCAACGACGAGACCGGCGGCACCGGGCTCGGGCTGGCCATCGCGCGCTCGGCGATCCGCGCGCATGGCGGCGAGATCCGGCTCGCGACCCTGCCGCAGGGGGGCCTGCGCGCGGAAATCGTCCTGCCGGGCGCGGAGGGCTAAGGTTGGGAGCGGTCAGCCGGCCTCGGGCGTCGCGCGCATAAAACCGAAGTCGCAGCCCTCGTCGGCCTGCTCGACCGTCTCGTAGAGCAGGCGGCTGTATCCGCGGGCGGCCCAGGCCGGGCGCTCGGCCGGCCCGGCCTCCGACCGGCGGCGCTCCAGCTCGGCCGGTTCGACCAGGAGGTCGATCCGCCGGCCCGCCGTGTCGAGGCGGATGCGGTCGCCAGTGCGCACGAGGCCGAGCGGGCCGCCGTCGGCCGATTCCGGCGTGACGTGCAGCACGATCGTGCCGAAGGCGGTGCCGCTCATCCGCGCGTCGGAGATGCGGACCATGTCCTTCACCCCGGTCGCCAGGATCTTCTTCGGGATCGGCAGGTAGCCGGCCTCCGGCATGCCGGGCGCCCCCTTGGGGCCGGCGTTCTGCAGCACGAGCACGTCGTCAGGGCCGACGTCGAGGTCGGGGTCGTCGATCCGTGCGGTCATGTCGGGGATCGAGGCGAACACCACCGCCCGGCCCTCGTGCTGGAGCAGCGCCGGGCTCGCGGCGCTGTGCTTGATCACGGCGCCCCGCGGCGCGAGGTTTCCGCGCAGCACCGCCATCGCGCCCAGCGGCTTGATCGGGTTGCCGCGCGGCCGGATCACGTCCTGGCCCGGCACGTCCTCGGCCGCCGCGACCACGTCGCGGAGCGTCCCGCCGGCCACCGTCCCGGCGTCGAGGTCGATCAGGTCGCCGAGCTGCGCCATCAGCTTCGGGACGCCGCCGGCATGGTGGAAATGCTCCATGTAGTGCTCGCCGGACGGCTTCAGGTCGACGAGCACCGGCACGGCGCGGCCGAGCCGGTCGAAGGCGTCGAGGTCGATGCGGTGCGGCGTGCGGTTGGCGATGGCGGTGAGGTGGATCAGCCCGTTGGTCGAGCCGCCGATCGCCTGGAGCACCACCTGCGCGTTGCGGAACGCTTCCGGCGTCAGAAGCGCGCTCGGGCGCGGACCGCCCGAGACCGCCATCTCGGCGGCGCGCCTGCCGCTGGCCTCGGCGAGGCGGATGCGCTCGGCATGGGGCGCGGGGATCGTCGCCGACATCGGCAGCGACAGGCCCAAGGTCTCGGTGATGCAGGCCATGGTGCTGGCCGTGCCCATCACCATGCAGGTGCCGACGGACGGCGCGAGCCGGCCCTCGACGGCGGCGATCTCGGCCGCGTCGAGCTGGCCGGCGCGGTGCGCGCTCCAGAGCCGGCGGCAATCGGTGCAGGCGCCGAGCACCTCGCCCTTGTGGTGGCCGACGACCATCGGCCCGGTGGGGATCACCACCGTCGGCAGGTCGGCGCTCGCCGCCGCCATGATCTGGGCCGGCAGGGTCTTGTCGCAGCCGCCGATCACGATCACCGCGTCCATCGGCTGGGCGCGGATCATCTCCTCGGTCTCCATCGCCATCAGGTTGCGCAGGAACATCGAGGTCGGGTGCGCGAAGCTCTCGTGAATCGAGATGGTGGGGAACACCATCGGCATCGCGCCGGCCAGCATCACCCCGCGCTTGGCCGCCTCGATCAGCGCCGGCACGTTGCCGTGGCACGGGTTGAAGTCGCTGGCCGTGTCGGTGATGCCGACGATCGGCCGGTCGAGGGCGTCGTCGGAATAGCCCGCCGCCTTGATGAAGGCCTTGCGCAGGAACAGCGAGAACCCGGCATCGCCGTAGCTGGTGAGACCCTTCCGCAGGCCCTTGCTCATCGTCTGCTCCTTCGATCCGGACAAGCGCGCGCCCTATCGCGAACGGGCCACCGTATTCGCACGTTTCGTCATGGCGTCGGACGACGCGCGGGTTCCCCTCTCCCCGCGGGCGGGGAGAGGCCCGCACGGACCTCGTCGTCCGTGCGGGAAGCGAAGGCAACGCCGAAGCGAGGGTGAGGGGGTGCGAACGGATGTGGTTCCTCCGTGGCAGCCCCCTCACCCTCGGCTGCCGCCTCGCTTCGCCGACGACGAGGTCGGCAAAGCCCTCTCCCCCACCGAAGTCGGGCCTGCCCGATTTCGGCAGGTAGGTTCGGATCTCGGGCAAGCCCGAGATCCACGCGGGGCGAGGGGATGCGCGCAAAGCGAACCGCCAGTACCGGCATGCGCGAATCCGGTCGCCCCGCGCACCGTCACGGCCCCCGAGCGCACTTCGGACCCAGGCCGCCGGCGATCGCCCTCAACGCTCCAGCGCGGCCGGGTTCACGAGGTTCCGCGGGCGCTCGCCCGCCAGGATGCGCAGCATCTCCTCGGCGGCGCCCAGGCCCATGGCGCGCAGGCTCGTGGCGGTGGTGCCGGCCACGTGCGGCGTCAGCAGCAGGTTCGGGCAGGCGTGGAGCGGGTGGTCGGGCGCCAGCGGCTGGTGCTCGAACACGTCGAGCGCCGCGCCGCCGAGCCGGCCCGCGTTCAGGGCCGCCGCCACCGCGTCGGTGACGACGATCGGCCCGCGGGCGACGTTGATCAGCACCGCGCCCGGGCGCATCCGCCCGATCAGCGCCGCGTCGACCAGCCCCCGCGTCGCATCCGTCAGGGGGCAGGCGATCACCACCGCGTCGCTCTCAGAGAACAGCGTCGCGACGTCCACCGGCTCGACGAGGCCGCCATGGTCCGAGGCGGTCCGCGACGAACCGAGCACGCGCAGGCCGAAGCCGTGGCGGGCGATCCCGGCGACGCGGCGGCCGATCTCGCCCATCCCGAGGATGCCGAGGGTGGAGCCGCCGACCTCGGCGAGGTCGTTGGCGCGGGTCTTGGCCGCGAGCCAGCCGTCCCGGCGCAGGCGGGCATCGAGGTCGGCGAGCCGCCGCCGCAGGGCGAACAGGGCGGAGAAGACGTACTCGGCCACCGCGCCGGTGTTGCTGCCGGGCAGGTTCGCCACGGGAATCCCGCGGGCGGTGGCGGCCTCCAGCGGCACGAAGTCCAGCCCGACCCCGTGGCGGACGATGCCGCGGAGGTTCGGGGCGTGGTCGAGGATGTCGTCGGGCAGCTGCGCGCGCACGATCATCCCGGCGGCGTCGGGGGCGAGCGCCCGCAGCGTCGCCGCGGCGGTGTCGGGGGCGACGACGACGCGGGCATGGGGCGCCAGCATCGCGACCGCGTCGGCGTGGATCGGGTTGGTCAGGAGGACGAGGGGCAAGGGGGCGATGGACGGAGGGGTCAAGGAAGCGCCTTTCTCACCGGGTGCGAACGCGCCGTATGCGGACCTCAGCCGGTGAAGCGCGCCAGCGTCACCGCCGTGTCGCCGTAAGTCCGCCGTTCGAGCTCGGAGAACCCTGGGGGCAGGGCGACGACGGCGCTGGCGACCTCCTCGACCACCACCAGGGCGTCCTGCGTCAGCCAGCCGCCCTCGGCGGCCGCGGTGAGCGCCGCCGGCGCGAGGTCGCGACCGTAGGGCGGATCGCAGAACACCAGGGAGAAGCGCCCAGTGGTACCGGAGGGGCCGAGCTTGGTCGCGTCGCGCCGAAACAGCCGGGTGCGCCCTTCGGCGCCGAACTGCTCGATGTTCTCACGGATCACGCCGCGCGCCTCAGCCCCCTCGTCGACCAGGAGCGCGTAGGCCGCGCCGCGCGACAACGCCTCGAAGCTCAGGGCGCCGGTGCCGGCGAACAGGTCGAGGATGCGGGCGCCCGGCACCGCGTCGTCGTAGGCGTGGGCCAGCACGTTGAACAGGGCCTCGCGCAGGCGGTCCGTGGTCGGGCGGATCGCGTCGGAGCGCGGGGTGGCGAGGCGCCGGCCGCGCCAATCCCCGCCGACGATCCTCACCGCCCGCCGCGGCCGGGCGGACGACCACCACCGGGCCGGCCGCCGAACCCGCCGGATGGCTTCCCGCCGAACCCTCCGGGCTTGCCCC
>NZ_VRUT01000195.1:0-7260 GCF_008039465.1 Methylobacterium sp. WL120
GGCACGCCGTGCCCGCCCGGCGCCCGCGCCGCCGGGGTCGCGGCCTCCGCCGTCTCGCCGGCGAGCACGTCCTTGCGGCGGAACAGACGCATCACGACGACGAAGAACACCGGCACGAAGAACACCGCCAGCACGGTCGCCGAGATCATGCCGCCCATCACGCCGGTGCCGATCGCCTGCTGGCTCTTGGAGGCGGCGCCGGCCGCGATGGCGAGCGGCACCACGCCGAAGATGAAGGCGAGCGACGTCATCACGATCGGGCGGAACCGCAGCGTCGCCGCCTCGATCGTCGCGTCCACGATCGAGGTGCCCGGCTTCCAGAGGTCCTTGGCGAACTCCACGATCAGGATCGCGTTCTTGGCCGAGAGGCCGATGATCGTGATCAGCCCGATCTTGAAGTAGACGTCGTTGGGCAGGCCGCGCAGGTACACCGCCGCCACCGAGCCGATGACGCCGAGCGGGATCACCAGCAGCACCGAGAACGGGATCGCCCAGCTCTCGTAGAGCGCGGCCAGGCACAGGAACACGATCAGCACCGAGAGCGCGAGCAGCATGGAGGCCTGGGAACCGGCCTGCTTCTCCTGCAGCGACTGGCCGGTCCAGGTGTAGCCGAAGCCCTTGGGCAGTTGGCCCATCAGCCGCTCCATCTCGTTGATCGCGTCGCCCGAGGTGTAGCCGGGGTTGGGCTCGCCGGTGATGCGCACCGACTGGTAGCCGTTGAAGCCGACGATCTGCTGCGGCCCGACGCTCCATTTCAGGTCGGCGAAGGAGGACATCGGCACCATGGTGCCCGACGCGTTCTTCACCCCGTAGTTCAGGATGTCGGTCGCCTGCATCCGCTGGAGATCCTCCGACTGGACGATCACGCGCTGCATCTTGCCCCGGTTCGGGAAGTCGTTGGTGTAGACCGAGCCGAGGTTGACCTGGATCGTCGCGTTGATGTCCTCGAACTTCACGCCGAGCGCCGCCGCCTTCTCGCGGTCGATGACCAGTTCGGCCTCGGGCGCCGGCGGCAGGCCCTCGATCTTCATCTTCTGCAGCACCGGGCTCTGCATCGCGAGCTTGAGGAGCTGTTCCTGTGCGGCGAGCAGCGCCGAGTAGCCCTTCTGCGCCCGGTCCTGCAGGCGGAACGAGAAGCCGGCCGCGTTGCCGAGGTTGTCCACCGGCGGCGGCTCCTGCGCGTCGACGATCGCGTCGCGATAGCCCGACAGAGCCTTGTTGGTTCCCGCCACCAGCGCCGAAGCGGAATTCGCCGCGTCGCGCTCGTCCCAGGGCTTGAGCGTCACGAAGGCCTGGCTGGTGTTCGAGCCCTGGCCGGAGAACGAGAAGCCGTTCAGCATCGTCACCGTGGCGACGCCGGGCTGCGCCAGCAGATGCTCCTCGACCTTGCGCACGGCGGCCTGCGTCCGGTTGAACGAGGCTCCGGGGGGGGTCTGGATGTCGACGGTGAAGAAGCCCTGGTCCTCCAGCGGCAGGAAGCCTTCGGGCAGCCGCGCGAAGGCGAAGGCGACGCCGGCCACCAGCGCCAGGTAGACGATCATCACCCGGCCGGACTTCTTGATGAACCACGCGGTGCCGCGGCCGTAGCGCTTGGTCTCGCGGTCGACGATCCGGTTGAACCAGCCGAACACGCCGCCCTTGGCATGGCCGTGGCCCTTCTCGACCGGCTTCAGCAGGGTCGCGCACAGCGCCGGCGTCAGCGAGAGCGCGAGCACCGCCGAGAAGGCGATCGAGGTCACCATCGCGATCGAGAACTGACGGTAGATGATGCCGACCGAACCGGGGAAGAACGCCATCGGGATGAACACCGCGATCAGCACCAGGGTGATGCCGATGATCGCCCCGGTGATCTGGTCCATCGCCTTCTTGGTCGCGTCCTTCGGCGACAGGCCTTCCTCGGTCATGATGCGCTCGACGTTCTCGACCACGACGATGGCGTCGTCGACGAGGATGCCGATGGCCAGCACCATGCCGAACATCGTCAGCACGTTGATGGAGAAGCCTGCGAGCAGCATCGTGCAGCAGGTGCCCATCAGGGCGATCGGCACGACGATGGTCGGAATCAGGGTGTAGCGGATGTTCTGCAGGAACAGGAACATCACCACGAAGACCAGAACCACCGCCTCCACGAGGGTGTGCAGCACCTTCTCGATCGAGGCCTTCACCGCGGGCGTGATGTCGTAGGGGATGTCCCACTTCAGGCCCGGCGGGAAGAACTGCGACAGCTCCTCCATCTTCTTGCGGATGGCGCCCGCCGTCTCCAGCGCGTTGCCGTCGGGGGCCAGCGTCACCGAGATGCCCGCGGCCTGGCCGCCGTTGAGGCGGGTCGAGAACTGGTAGGCGTCGCCGCCGAGTTCGATCCGCGCGACGTCGCGCAGGCGCACGTTCGAGCCGTCGGAGTTGGCGCGCAGCACGATCGCGCCGAAGTCGTCCACCGATGCGAGCTGGCCCTTGACGATGATCGGCGCGGTGATCGCCTGGCTGTAGGGGCTCGGCTGCGCGCCGACGGCGCCCGAGGCCACCTGGATGTTCTGGTTGCGGATCGCGTCCGTCACGTTCTCGGCGGTGAGCGAGAGCCCGCGCAGCTTGTCCGGGTCGACCCAGATGCGAAGGCTGCGCTCGGTCGAGTACAGCGTCGCGCGCCCGACGCCGGGGATGCGGCGGATCTCGTTGATGACGTTGCGGATCAGGAAGTCGCCCAGGCCGATCTCGTCCATCTTCCCGTCGGTCGAGACGAGCGTGATGATGTTCAGCGTCGCGGCCGACGCCTCCTCGACGAGGATGCCCTGCTGGCGGACTTCGGCCGGCAGGCGCGCCTCGACGCGCTTGAGGCGGTTCTGCACCTCGACGGAGGCCAGCGCCGGGTCGGTGCCGGGCTGGAAGGTGGCGGTGATGTTGACGGCGCCGAACGAGTCGCTGGTCGACTCGAAGCTCATGATGTTGGCCGCGCCGTTCAGCTCGTCCTCGATGAGCCGGGTCGTGCCGGTGTAGAGGCTCTCCACCGAGGCGCCGGGATAGGCGGTCGAGAGCGCGATCGCCGGCGGCGCGATCACCGGATACTGCGCCACCGGCAGCAGCGGCAGCGAGAGCGCGCCGCCGAGGATGATGAACAGCGCGACGACCCAGGCGAAGACCGGCCGGTCGATGAAGAAGCGTGCCATGGAGGTTCCGGATCAGCCTGTCGGGTGGTCGTGGGGCGGCGCTTCGAAGCGCGCCCCGGTCGGCGATGTCGCTCGGCGAGCCCTGCTCACCGAGCCTTGCTTACCGAGCCTTGCTTACCGCGGCTTGGCGGCGGCTTCGGCCTTGCCGTCCGACGCCTTGCCGTCCGACGCCTTGGTCGCGCTCGCCTTCGCGGCGCTCGCCTTGGCCTCCACGGCCCGCGCCTCGGCGGCCTTCGCCTCCTTCATCTTGGCTTCGGCCAGCTTGGCCTCGGCCTCGGCGACCTCGTCGACGTCGTGCGGCATCGCCTCGGCGGTCGGGTGCGGCGGGGTCTTGTCCACCGGCTTGACCTGCTGGCCCGCGACGATCTTCTGGAAGCCCTCGGTCACCACCCGCTCGCCGGCCTTGAGCCCGTCGCGGATCAGCCAGTTGGTGCCGACCACCGGGCCGACCTCGACCGGCTGGAGCGCGACCCGGTCGTCCTCCTTCACGACCCAGACCTCGGCCTTGCCGTCGTTGGTGCGCTGGATCGCCTGCTGCGGCACCGCGATCGCGTCGGAATCGATGCCCTGCTTGATCCGGGCGCGCACGTACATGCCGGGAAACAGCTCGTCGTGCGGGTTGGGGATCTGCACGCGCAGCGTGACCTGGCCGGTGCTCGGGTCGGCGGTGACGTCCGAGAACAGGAGCTGGCCCGCCATCGGGTAGAGGGCGCCGTCGTCCATGATCAGGTGGACGTTCGCCGAATCGCGCTCGAGCCGCGAGAGTTCGCCGCTGGCGAGGTCGCGCCGCAACTTGTTCAGCTCGCCGACCGACTGGGTGATGTCGACGTAGATCGGGTCGAGCTGCTGGATCGTGGCCAGCACGCCGGTGGTGCCGGACTCGATCAGGGTGCCCTCGGTGAGCAGCGCCCGGCCGATGCGGCCCGAGATCGGCGCGCGGACGTCGGTCCAGTCGAGGTTGAGCTTGGCCCGGTCGCGGGTCGCGCGGGCGCCGGCGACCTCGGCCTCCGCCTGCTTCTTGCCGGCGAAGGCGGTGTCGAACTGCGCCTGGCTCGCCGACTGGCGGGTGAGCAGCGTCTCCAGGCGCTCGGCCTGCTGGTTGGCGAGCACCAGGGCCGCCTCCTGGCGCGCCAGGGTGGCCTCGGCGCTCATCAGGTCGACCTGATACGGCGCCGGGTCGATCTTGTAGAGGACGTCGCCCTCCTTGACCTGGCTGCCCTGCTCGAACAGCCGCCTCACCACGAGGCCGGAGACGCGCGAGCGCACCTCGGCGATCCGCATCGGCGCGACGCGGCCGGGCAGGTCGCGGACGTAGGGGATCGCCTGGGGCGCCACCGTGACGATGCCGACCTCGGGCGGGGGAAGCGGGACGGGGGCCGAGGCCTGCTTCTGGTTGCAGGCGGACAGCGCGACGAGGAACACCCCGAAGCCGAGCGAGGCACGGCGCATCCGGCGGGCGGGTCGAGAGAAGGTCAAGGTCGGGTCGCTCCTGCGAAACGCATCTCGGGGAGGGCGGAGACGAGGCTCGGCCGTCCGGCGTGTGTCGGTGGCGCGTGGTGCCGATCGGTCGGCAACGGTCGCCCGCAGCGGGGTTCGGGGGCCGCGCGGACAGCGCCAAAAGGCCTGGCTTAAGAATCCCACTGTCGCAGGACATCTTGGCGATCCCGCGACGGCCGGGCCGATGGCCGGGCCGTGCGCCCTCAGGCGCGCCGGGGCGGGCGGTCCGGCGGCGCGGACGCCCAGGTCCGGAAGAGGCCGGTTTCGCGCGGGTGGAAGCCGGCCTCGTCCGAGAGGCGGGGCAGGCGGTGCGACAGCGGATCGGCGAGGGCGGGCCGTCCGGCCCAGTCGTCGGCTTCGGCGACGTTCGGAGCGACCGCGTGGAGCGGGGCGCGGACGGCGTCGGACTTGGACACCGCCACCTTGGACACCGCCGCGTGGACGAAGGCGGATGCGACGCGGCTCGACGGCGTCGGCATGTCGGCCTCACGCGGAAGGCCGACGACGAGCAGGAGCGCGGCGACGACGACGCCGGCGATCGCCCGCAGCAGCAACGGGCCGCGCACGGTCGCGAGGACCGGTGCCGGGGCCGGCGCATGGGTGTCGGGAAGGCGTATCACGCCTTCGATAAAAGCTCTGCCGCAGCGCATCACAAGCGGCTGCGACATTCTGTCAGGCTTCGGGGCGGGAATTCGCGGAACCAATTCCGCCCCACCTGTACGAGTGCGGGGCGGCTTGCGCCGCCCGACCGGCGACAGGTGTTGCGACGATCCCACAGGCGGACCGTTCTCGGCTGACACCGCGCTTCGCGTCCGCCGCTTGCCGCAATGCCCAGCTACCCGGCAGCGGATCGAAAGAACCCTCGGAGATCCGCATGACACGTCGCATCGCCACGCTCTGCCTCGCGGCCGGCCTCGCCCTCGGAGCGGGGGCGGCGCAGGCGAGCCCGTTGGATTCCGGGCCGGTCGCCGACTTCATGAACATCTTCCGCACCCAGGCGATCCCGCGGGAGACCGTGGCCTGGAAAGGCGCGGAGAAGCCCGGGACCATCATTGTTTCGACCAGCCAACGCCGGCTCTACTACGTCCTCGGCGGCGGCGAGGCGGTGCGCTACGGCGTGGGCGTCGGGCGCGAGGGCTTCTCGTGGTCGGGCCAGAAGAGCGTCACGATGAAGAAGGAATGGCCCGCGTGGCGGCCGCCGTCGCAGATGCTCGCCCGCCGCCCGGACCTGCCGCGCTTCATGGCCGGCGGCCAGGACAACCCGCTCGGCGCCCGCGCGATGTATCTCGGCTCGTCGCTCTACCGCATCCACGGCTCGAACGAGCCCGAGACCATGGGCGCCGCGGTCTCCTCCGGCTGCATCCGCATGACCAACAAGGACGTGGTCGACCTCTACGACCGCGTCCGCGTCGGCACCAAGGTGATCGTCCGCAACTGACGGTTGGCTTCGGCGGGACGAAGCATTCGGCTTCGCCCCGCCGACTCCTGTCATCCCACCACGAAATTGCAATCCAAGATTGTATTTTTAAGCCTTTGACAGCGTTTGCCGCGACATCCTGCCGTCCGCGCCCGTTCGGGCGTCCGGGACACGGTTGCGCATGTCGGATGATCGAGCGGGTTCAGGGACGACGCGCCACACGCGGACGGCGCCGGGCGAAGCATCGCTGCGTGGCCTGCTCGACCTGGCCGCGGACCTGTTCGACGTGCCGGTCGCCGCGATCCTCGGCGACGGCCCGCCGATCGGTATCGGGGCAGGGGAGGCGCGCGCCCTCGAAGCCTTCCGCGACCGGGTGATCGCCTGCGGCGACGTGCTCGTCGTGCCGGACGCCGTGATCGATCCGCGATGGCGTGCCGGGCCGGCGGAAAGGGGCGCGTTCCGCTTCCTCGCCGGCGCGCCCCTCGTCGACGGCGACGGCCGCTGCCTCGGCGTGCTCTGCCTCGCCGATTCCGCACCGCGCCCACCCGTGGCCGACCGCGCCCGCCAGCGGCTCGCGCGGCTGTCCGGCCTCGCCGTCGCGGTGCTGGCGCAGGGGCGGCGGACGATGGCGCAGCGGGATTCGGAAGGGTTCGTCGCCGCCACAGCCTCGGCGCTGATCACCACCGACGCCGCCGGCCGCATCACCTTCGCCAACCCCGCCTGCGAGACCCTGCTCGGCTATCCCCAGGGGGCGCTGGCCGGGCGGGACGTGGCCTCGATCGTCCCCATGCGCCTGCGCGGGCACCACGTCGCCGGCATGGGCGCGCTCACCGCCGGCGGGACGCCCAAGCTCGCCGGCCGCTCGGTCGAGGTGACGGCGCTGCGCGCAGACGGCAGCGAGGTGCCGATCGAGCTCTCGCTCTGCGCCTGGGGCGAGGGCGCCGAGATGGGCGTCGGCGCGGTGATGCGCGACATCTCGGAGCGCCGCCGCCGCAACGCGCGCCTGCTCCGCCTCGCTCACGAGGACCCTGCCACCGGCCTGCCGAACCGGGTGCGCCTCGCCGCGGAGATCGATTCCCGCCTCGCCGCCCGCTCGCCGGTCGGCTTGCTGACACTCGGCGTCGACGGCCTGCGGGCGGTGACCGACGGGTTCGGCTCCGGCGTCGGCGCGGCGTTGCTGGAGGC
>NZ_VRUT01000196.1:0-7194 GCF_008039465.1 Methylobacterium sp. WL120
ATGGCGAGGGCGGCGGCGGCGGCGGCGCCGAGGCGTTCGCCGTTCGGGCCGTCGGGGACCGGCGCCTCGCTGGCGACGTGGAGCGCCGGACGCGTCGGTGCCGGCTCGGGGGCGGCCGGTCGGGGCGCGGCACCACGCATCTGCGTGACGATCGCGCCGATGCGGGCGATCACGCCCTCGCCGGCCTCGACCTGAGCGGCGATGTCGGCGGCGTAGCGCTCGGCGGTGCCGAGGCGTTCGGCGAGCGTCCGGTCGCACTCGTCCAGGGTGTTGCGCAGCCCCGCGATGGCGCGCTCGGCGCTGGCGGTGGCCACCATGAGGTCGCCGATGGTCTGGCGCAGCGCCGCCTCGTCGCCCTTCAACTGGACGATGCGCCGCGACAGCTTCATCGACGACACGATGGTGGCGACGAGGAGGATCGCGACGAGGCCGTCGGCGGCGAGCGTGACGAGGAGGCTCATGACCGAAAATCCATCTCAGGCGTCGCTTCGGTTGTTCATCGAGGCCTCGTAGGCCTGGAGCGTGGTGCGCGAGCGCCGCAACGGCCGCGTCACCTGCACCGCGATGCTGTCGTCGACGCGCCCGATCCGCCCCTGGGTCAGCGCCCACTCGCCGCAGCGGACGGTGATCAGGTCGCTGGGCTTGGCGTCGAACATCAGCGTGTCGCCGACCTTGAGGGCCATGACGCGCTTCAGCGGCAGCATCATCTCGTGCAGCACCGCCTCCATCGTCATGTCCGCCTGCCAGATCTCGGTGGCGAGGTGCCCCTCCCAGACGTGGTCGCGGCCGAGCTTCTCGCCCATGAAGCTCTGCATGAGCAGTTCACGGATCGGCTCGATCGTGGCGTAGGGGAACAGGATCTGCAGCAGGCCGCCGCGCCCGTCCATGTCGAGGCGCAGGCTGATCAGGATCGCGGCGTTGGCCGGGCGGGTGATCGTGGCGAAGCGCGGGTTGGTCTCGATCCGGTCGATCCCGAACTTCACCGGGGAGAGCGGCTGGAACGACAGCTCGAGGTCGCCGAGGATGATCTCGACCAGGCGCCGAACGAGCTGCATCTCGATCGTGGTGAAGGGCCGCCCGTCGAGCCGGCTCGACGTGCCGCCGCGCTTGCCCCCGAGCAGCAGGTCCAGGGTCGAGTAGGCGAGGTTCGACTCCACCGTCACCAGCCCGGAATTCTCCCAGGCGTCGGCCTTGAACACCCCGAGCAGGGTCGGCAGCGGGATCGCGTTGAGGTAGTCGCCGAAGCGGACGGAGGTGATGTTGTCGAGGGTCACCTCGACGTTGTCCTGGAAGAAGTTGCGCAGCGAGGTCGACAGCAACCGGATCATCCGGTCGAAGACGATCTCCAGCATCGGGAGGCGTTCGTACTGGACGACGCCCGAATCGACGATGGCGCGCACGCCGCCCGCGCCGGACGCGGACAGCTCGCGCAGGGAGAAGCCGACGACGTCGTCGATCTCGTCCTGGCTGAGGATGCGGTCGTTGCCGGCGAGCTCGGGAAGGTTGTCGCTCTCCCCATCCTCGATCATCGTCGCCCACTCGGCGGCGACGTCGCTGGCGTTGCGGGTGGTGCCCTGCTCGGCGAGCGCCGCGCCCCACTCGTCGGCGAGCGACGCGTCGCCGCCTTCGGCACCCTGCTCGATCAGGGCCGCCGACCAGTCGTCCTCCACGTTCGGGTCGTCGGGTTCCATGGCGGGCTCGGTTGGGTTGCGACGCGGGCGGGCTCGGCGGGGTCGTCGGCTACTGGACGATCACGTCCTTGAAGAGCACCGCCTCGACCTTGGCGGGGTAGACCGCGACGTTGACCCGCTTCAGCAGCTCCTCGCGGAGGCGGTACATGCCGACCGACCCGGAGATGTCGCTGCTGCGCATGTCGCGCATGTAGACCTGCAGCGCGTCCTCGACGCGGGGCATCAGCGGCTTCACCTCGTTCTCGACCTTGGCGTCCTTGAGCTCGAGTGCGATGCGGAGCTTGGCGAACTTGGCCTTGTCGGAGCCGGGCTCGGGGCTGAGGTTCATCACCATCTCGCGCACGTCGAGGAACACGGACGGCTGCTTCACCTCGGCCTTGTCGGCGGCGTGCTCGGTCTCGGCCTGGGCGGCGGCGCGCTTCTTCATCATGAAGGCGCCCCCTCCCCCGCCGAGGAGCAGCACCGCGGCGGCGGCGATGATCACGAGCTTCTTCTTGCTCTTGGGCGCCTCGGCCTCGCCGGGCGCCCCCTCGACGGCTTCCGCTTTCTTGGGCTTCTTGGCCATGAGCGGTGTTCCGTGGTCCGTCGGCTGATGGCTGGGGTACCCGCCTATCGGGTGCGGGCCGGTTCGAGCCTCCGGTATCGGCCCGCAGGGTAAACGCGGCGTTAAGTCGGCACAATCTGCCGGGTCGGCTTTGCCGACGGTCCGATCCGGTCGTGCCGCCATAACGCCCTCCTCACCGTCAACGCACTGAAAAATCACGCAAAATTGCAAAAGACCGATCTGGCACGGGGGATGCGGATATCCCCTCGCCGCCACCGCGGCACGACGGATCGAGTTCAGATGCAGAATGCCCTCCTCGTCGGCGTATCGAGCCAAATGGCGCTTCAGCGCGAGCTCGACGTCATCGCCAACAACATGGCCAACGTCTCGACCACCGGCTTCAAGGGCCGCTCGACGCGCTTCGAGGAGTACCTCATGCCGACGGCGAGCGCCGACACCTTCTCGGGCGCCGACCGCCGCCTCTCCTACGTGATCGACCAGGGCACGACCCTCGACCTGGGCCAGGGCGCGATCGAGCCGGACGGCAACCCGACCCACGTGGCGATCCAGGGCGAGGCGTTCTTCTCGGTGCAGACGCCGCAGGGCGTGCGCTTCACCCGCAACGGCGCCTTCGAGGTGAGCGCGCAGGGCAACCTCGTCACCAGCGACGGCTACGCCGTGCAGGGCGAGGGCGGACCGATCACCATCAACCCGCAGGAGACCGGCCTCTCGATCGGGCAGGACGGCACGGTCTCGACCAACCTCGGCGTCCGCGGCCGGGTGAGGCTCGTGACCTTCGCCAACCCGCAGAGCCTGAGCAACGCCGGCGCCAACCTCTACGCCTCGACATCGCAGCCGCAGCCCGCGGGCATCAAGGGCCGCCTCGAATCAGGGGCGCTGGAGAAGTCCAACGTCAAGCCGGTGCTCGAGATGACCCGGCTGATGGACGTGAACCGGACCTACGCGATGGTGTCCAGCGTGATCACGCGGCTCGACGATCTGCGGGGCACGGCGATCCGCCGCCTCGCCGACGTCGCCTGACCGGGAGCTAGACGATGCGCGCGCTCTACGCCGCCGCCACAGGCATGGCGGCCCAGGAACTCAACGTCCAGGTCATCTCGAACAACATCGCCAACCTTCGCACCACCGGGTACAAGCGCCAGCAGCCGCACTTCCAGGATCTGCTCTACCAGAACCTGCGCCGCGCCGGCGCCTCGACCTCGGACCAGAACACGCAGCTGCCGGCGGGCCTCGCCATCGGCTCGGGCGTGAAGACGGTGTCGACCGCCCGCATCATGTCGCAGGGCACGCTGACCTCGACGGAGAAGGACTACGACGTAGCGATCCGCGGCGAGGGCTTCTTCCGGGTGACGATGCCGGACGGCCGCACCGCCTACAGCCGCGACGGCTCGTTCGACCTGTCGGCGCAGGGGCAGCTCGTGACCCGCGACGGCTATCTCGTCGATCCCGGCGTCACCGTGCCGAACACCGCCACCGCCGTCACCATCAGCGCCACCGGCGCCGTGCAGGCGACGCTGCCGGGGCAGACCGCGCCGCAATCGCTCGGCCAGTTCCAGCTCGCCCGCTTCGTCAACAAGACCGGCCTCGAGTCGATCGGCGACAACTTGTTCATCGAGACCGCGGCCTCCGGCCCGGCGGTCGCCGGTCTGCCCGGCGGCGAGGGCTTCGGCAACCTCCAGCAATCCTACCTGGAGGAGGCGAACGTGAACGCCGTCACCGAGATCTCCTCCCTGATCGCCGCCCAGCGCGCCTACGAGATGAACTCGAAGGTCGTGACCGCCGCCGACCAGATGCTCTCCACCACCTCGCAGATGTTCCGCAGCTAGCGCCGCCCGGAGCCCGACGGTCATGTCCCATTCCTTCGCCTACGACGAACCGAGCCGCGAGGCCGACCTGCGGCCGATCACGCGCCGCGTCGCCCTGCGCACCGCGCCGCTCGGCCTCCCCGTGCTGGTGCGCGCCGCGCTAGCCTTCCTCGCGCTGGCCATGCTCGGCGCCTACACCCTGCCGGCGCTCGCCGACGAGCCGATGCGCCTGCGCGGCGACGTCACCGCCCGCGGCGACGTCCTCACCCTCGAAGACCTCGTCGAGGGCGCACCCGCGTCGGCGGCCAAGCGCCCGCTGTTCCGGGCCCCGGCGCTGGGCGCCACGGGCACGATCCAGGCGCGCCGCATCGCCGAGGCCGTGGCGGCCCTGAACCTCGGCGCCGTCGAGACCGGCGGCCGGCTCCAGGTGGCCGTGCAGCGCGCCGCGCGCCGGGTCGGCGCGCAGGAGATCGAGGCGGCACTCCGCCGAGCCCTCCAGACCGCTTATGCCGTCGACGAGAAGTCGGTGAGCGTACGCCTCGACGGCGACGGACCGATGCTGCTGGCCCCGATCGACCTCGACGGCCAGGTCGTCGCCCTCGACCTCAACTACGATCCGCGCTCGCGCCGCGTCGGCGGACTGATGACGCTGGGCGAGCGCCAGGCCTCGCTGCGGGTGACCGGCGTGGTCATCGAGATGCGCGACGTGGCGATCGTCAACCGCACGCTTAACCGCGGCGAGCCGGTCACCGCCGCCGACCTGACCATCGAGCGCCGCCCGCGCGAGGGCGCGCCCTCGGACGCGCTCGCCTCGGGCGCGACGCTGGTCGGCGAGGTCGCGCAGCGCACGCTGAGCCAAGGCGCGGTCCTGCGGAACGGCGACACCGCCCCACCGGAACTCGTCGCCCGCGGCGAGGCCGTGACCATCATCTACGAATCGCCCGGCATCAGCCTGGCGATGCGGGGCCAGGCGACGGATGCCGGGCGCATGGGCGCCACCGTCAACGTCATCAACATGGCCTCGAAGAAGGTCCTCCAGGCGGTGGTGATCGGTCCGGGCCGCGTCTCGGTCGGCCCCGCACCGCTTCAGCGACAGGCGAGCGCCGAAGCGCCGACCTCCGTCCGCTGACCGCCATCCTCGACAATCCAGGCAGAGCCGATCCGATGCGTCATCTTCCGCGCCGCCGCTTCCTGCGCCAGCCCCTGCCGCTCGCCGCCGCGCTCGTCGCCTGCGCCGGCCTCGGCGCCTGCAACACCGTCGACCGGCTCTCGAACGTCGGGGCGCAGCCGGCGCTCTCGGCGATCGAGGACCCGACCGCCCAGGCCGGCTACAAGCCCGTCCGCCTGCCGATGCCCGACGTGCAGCCGGTCTCGTATGCGCCGAACTCCCTGTGGCGCACCGGCTCGCGCGCCTTCTTCAAGGACCAGCGCGCCGCGCGGATCGGCGACCTCGTCACCGTGAAGGTGAACGTCACCGACCAGGCCAACATCTCCAACGAGACCAAGCGCTCGCGCAGCAACACCGAGAACTTCGGCCTGCCGAACGCCGGCGGCCTCGAGAAGAACGCCGCGGTGCTCGCCGCCGGCGTCTCGCCCGACAAGCTGCTCGCCGCCACGTCCAGCTCCTCCAACGACGGCGTGGGGTCGGTCCAGCGGAACGAGACCGTGTCGACCAACGTCGCCGCGATCGTCACGCAGGTTCTGCCGAACGGCAACCTCGTGGTCGAGGGCAAGCAGGAGATCCGGATCAACTTCGAGGTGCGCGAACTCGTCGTGGCCGGCGTGGTCCGCCCGGAGGACATCGAGTCGGACAACACCATCGAATCGACGAAGATCGCGCAGGCCCGCATCGCCTATGGCGGCCGCGGCCAGATCACCGACGTCCAACAGCCGCGCTACGGCCAGCAGATCGTCGACATCCTGCTGCCGTTCTGATCGCCAGCGAGACGATCAGGTGTGCTCGGTGCCGGGCCGGTTCGGGCGCGACGCCTCGCCATGGTTCGCGACGAAGGCGGAGCGGCTGGGGTCGTGCTTCTTCTGCGCGACGCGCGTGCGCTGCCAGACGGCGATCACCGTCGCGACCACGATGGTCCCGATGGCGAGGACCGGGATCAGAACATCGTTGCTCATGGAGGTGCCTTCCGATGATGTCATCGGATCAAGCACCGTCGAGCCCGTCGGTTCCAGGGCTCGACGTCGCATCTCGGGCAGTCCGGACCGGTCGAGACGGCGCTGTTACTGGACAAACCGATGCCGCATCGCAACAAAACTCAGTCGTCGCGGTAGACGCGCTCGCGGCGTTCGTGGCGCTCCTGCGCCTCCAGCGACAGCGTCGCGATCGGTCGTGCATCGAGCCGGCGCAGCGAGATCGGCTCGCCGGTCTCCTCGCAATAGCCGTAGGACCGGTCCTCGATCCGTGCCAGCGCCGCGTCGATCTTGCCGGTGAGCTTGCGCTGCCGGTCGCGGGCCCGCAGCTCGATCGCCCGGTCGGTCTCCGAGGAGGCGCGGTCCGCGAGGTCGGGGTGGTTCTCGTTCTCGCTCTGCAACGCAACGAGGGTGTCCTGCGCCTCGCGCAGGATGTCGCTCTTCCAGCCGAGCAGCTTGCGCCGAAAATACTCGCGCTGACGCTCGTTCATGAAGGGCTCGTCGTCGGACGGAACGTAGCCGTCCTCCAGCGTCACCTTCGCCATTCGTCGCCCTTCCATAGTCCCGTACGGCCGGTCCGCGGCGATCATTGCCTGCCGTATAGTCGAGGTGGATTGCTGCTACAACGCACCCACGTGCCGACGTCCGCACCTGCACGCGCTGCGCCAATTGATGCGGCAAAGACGCCACGGTGCGCGGCGACGAATCGAGATTGATGTGCTCAACCCGGGATCGCCGGCCGAGCCCGCAGGCGATTGACCGCCGCGGCGATGGCGTCGGCGAGCGGCCGGGCGACCGGGAGCCGGTAATGGCTCTGGTCGAAGAACAGCGCGTCGTCGTGCGATTCGGGGGTGTCGCGGCGCTCGTCGAGCACGCTCGCCTTGCGGCCGCCACCGGCATCCCGTTCGTGCAGCTCTCCGTGCCCGCGACCGGACCGGGCGAGCAGCTGCTGATCCTCGACTGGTACCTGCGCCACCATCCCACGCCG
>NZ_VRUT01000197.1:0-7130 GCF_008039465.1 Methylobacterium sp. WL120
CTGGCCCTCGGCCTGGAGGCGGCCCACGGCCGCCGCCGGATCGTGCGGGCCGGCGGCGATTCCACCGGGGCCCGCGTCCTCGAGACTCTGGTCCGGGCGGTGTTCGCCACGCCCTCGATCGAGCTGGTGACGGCCTCGGTCCACGACCTGCTGCGCGACGAGCACGGGGCGGTGGCCGGCGTGGTGTGCGAGCGCGACGGCGCCCGCTTCCGCATCCCCGCCCGGGCGGTGGTGCTCGCCACCGGCGGCGTCGGCGCGCTCTACGCCTCGACCACGAACCCGCGCGGCGCCACGGGTCAGGGCCTGGCGCTGGCGGCACGCGCCGGCGCGGTGATGCGCGACCTCGAGTTCGTGCAGTTCCACCCGACGGCGATCGCCGTCGGGGCCGACCCGATGCCCCTCGCCACCGAGGCGCTGCGGGGGGAGGGCGCGCGCCTCGTCGACGAGACCGGCGCCGCCGTGATGGCGGGCATCGCCGGCGGCGACCTCGCCCCGCGCGACGTCGTCGCCCGCGGCATCTTCCAGGCGCTGGCGCGCGGCCGAACCGTCTCCCTCGACACGCGCGGGGCGCTCGGCGCTGCGATGGCGACGCGGTTTCCGACGGTCGCCGGCCTGTGCGCCCAAGCCGGCATCGACCCGGCGCGGCAGGCGATCCCGGTGCGGCCGGCCGCGCACTACCACATGGGCGGCATCCGCGTGGACGGCGCGGGCGCGTCGAGCGTCCCTGGCCTCTACGCGAACGGGGAGGTCGCCTCCACCGGCCTGCACGGCGCCAACCGCCTCGCCAGCAACTCGCTCCTCGAGGCGCTGGCCTATTCGGGCTTCATCGCCGACGCCTTGGACGCGATGCCGCCGGGGCCGGCCGTGCCGGACATCCGCACCGAGCGCCCGGCGGGCGACCTGCCGGCGATCCGGCAGACCATGGAGCGCCACGTCGGCGTGGTGCGCGACGAGGCCGGGCTTCGGGCCGCCGTCGACGCCCTGACGCCGCTGGCGGAGGCGGGCTGCGATGCCGCGCTCACCGCCGTGATGATCGCGCAGGCCGCCCTCGACCGGCGCGAGAGCCGCGGCGGCCACTGGCGCAGCGACTTCCCCCACGCCGCGCCGGCACGGCACAGCGAGACGACGTTGCACGCCGTGATGCCCGAACCCGAGCGCACCGACGAGGCGATGGCCCGATGAGCGATATCCTGCCCCTGCCGCGGCTCCTCGTGGAGCCGATCGTCCGCGCAGCCCTGCTGGAGGACCTCGGCCGCGCCGGCGACATCACCACCGACGCGATCGTGCCGGCGGATGCCCGCCTCGACGGCGTCATCGCCGCGCGCCAGCACGGCGTGATCTCCGGCGTCGACGCCGCGGTGATCGCCTTCGCGCTGGTCGACCCGGCCGTCCAGGCGGTGATCGAGCGCGGCGACGGGGCGCGGGTCGCCCCCGGCGACGTGGTGATCCGCCTGTCGGGGCCGGCGCGCGCGATCCTCACCGCCGAGCGCGTGGCGCTGAACCTGCTCTGCCGGATGTCGGGCGTCGCCACCGCCACGTCCGGCCTCGTCGAGGCGGCGCGGCCGCACGGCAAGGCCTCGATCGTCTGCACCCGCAAGACCACGCCGGGCCTGCGCGCCCTGGAGAAGCACGCGGTGCGCGCCGGCGGCGGCTCCAACCACCGCTTCGGCCTCGACGACGCGGTGCTGATCAAGGACAACCACGTGGCGGTCGCCGGCGGCATCGTCCCGGCGATCGAGCGGGCGCGCGCCAGGGCCGGGCACCTCGTCAAGATCGAGGTCGAGGTCGACACCCTCGACCAGCTGCAGGAGGCGTTGTCGGTCGGCGCCGACGCCGTGCTCCTCGACAACATGAGCCCTGAGCAGCTCGCCCGCGCGGTCGCGATGATCGACGGGCGCGCGCTGTCGGAGGCCTCCGGCCGGATCAACGCGTCCACGGTCGGCGCCGTGGCGGCCTCCGGGGTCGACCTGATCTCCTGCGGCTGGATCACGCACAGCGCCGCGATCATCGATCTCGGCCTCGACGCCGCCTGATCGCATCCGCGGCGGGCCGGGCCCTCGCGGCGACGGCCTTGTGCCGAGGCCTCCGACGCCGCATGGCTCCGTCGCCTCGGGCGCGAGGCGAAGCGGTCCGGCATCCTTCGGCCCGGGCGGATGTCGGGACGGGGTCTCATGGCGGTCGGCGTGGAGGACGACGTGACGGAGGGGGCGGCTACGCCCGAACAGCCGCCGATTCCCGGAATGCCGCCGCGCCCGGCCCGCCGGCTGCCGACCTGGACCTTCCTCAAGACCGCCGCCACCAACTCGCTGGCGGCCTGCGACGCCGAGCTGTTCGAGACCCTTGTGGTCCCGCGCAACTACTGGAGCCAGCAGGTCCTGTTCGTCAGCGATCCTGAGGCGATCCGGCACGTGCTGATCGACCGGTTCGACAACTACCCGCGCGTGACCTCGATCCGCCGCCTGTTCGAGACCGACCTGCGGACGGGGACGCTGGCGAGCGAGGGCGAGGTCTGGCGCCGGCACCGCCGCGTCGCGACGCCGACGATCGATCCGCGCTCGATCCGCCCCGACGTGCCGGCGATGCTCGACCTCGCCGGGCGCATCGCCGACGAGGTCGCGTCGGCGGGCTCGACTGCGCCGGTGGACATCGAGCGGTCGGTCGGAAGTCTCTCGACCCTGCTGTGGAACCAGGTGGTGACCGGCGGCGACCCGGCGGGCCTGCCGATCCTGCGCTGGCTCTCGAAGGTGCCGCACAAGCCGCGGATGATCGACCTGATCCCGAAGCCGACCTGGCTCGCGGACCGCCTCGTCCACCACCGCCGCGACCCGGCGCTGCCGCTCCTCGACGCCGAGCTGCACGCGATGATCGCCGCAAGGCGCCAGCCGGACTATGCCGGGGCGCACGACCTGCTCTGGCGCCTCGCCCACGGCCGCGACCGGCAGACCGGGCAGGAACTCCCGGATTCGGAGGTCCGGGACGAGGCGGCGAGCCTGATCGCCGGCGGCGCGGCCTCCGTCCGGGCGCTGACCTGGATCTGGTATCTGCTCGCCCTGCATCCCGCTGTCGAGGCGCGGTTCCATGCCGAGCTCGATGCGGCCATGCCCGACGGCGTGGCGACGCCCGAGGCCCTCGACCGGCTCCCCTACACCCGCCGCGTGCTCGAGGAGGTGATGCGGCTCTATCCGCCGATCCCCGCCATCCTGCGGCAGGCCTCGGCGCGCGACGTGGTCGCCGGCCACCGGGTTCGCCGCGGCGCGATCATCGCGGTCATGCCGTGGATCGTGCACCGGCACCGGAAGCTGTGGCGCGACCCCGACCTGTTCGATCCCGAACGCTTCACAGAAGCCAACGGCGTCGGCCGGCCGCGGCTCGCGTACCTGCCCTTCGCGACCGGCCCGCGGGTCTGCGTCGGGGCGTCCTTCGCGATGACGCAGATGCTGGTGGTGATCGCCGTGCTCGGACGCCGCTTCCGGTTCCGCCTCGCCTCGGATGCGCCCGTGGTGCCGTTCGGTGCCATCAGCCTGCAGCCGAAGGGCGGCCTGCCCGTCCTGGTCGAGCCGCGCTGATCCCGAGCGCAGGACCGGACAAGGAAAAAGCGCGTCCTCGATCATGAGGAACGCGCTTCCGAAGGTGGCCCGTGGTCTCAGGATACGGGCGCAGTTCTCCTAGCTTGCCGCCGCAGCATCCGTACCGGGGTTCAGAGCCGAATAGACTACAAAGGCAGCGCGATGTTCCGTCCCCGGCGGGACGCGAGGACATGGAAATCCCGGCTTCGATGCGGCGTCGCGGTATTCGATCGCTGCCGGCAAACAATGGCGGATCGATCCCCGTTCGAACGGCGCCGCCAGAGCGCGATTTCGCCACGATACGGCAACGCTGCCACAGTGTTGCCACCGTGTCACGGCGCGGCGCCAACCATGGTGCGGCGCGGTTTCAGGCTTGGCTTTGGGCCGCGCTCGTTTACCCCTTGGCGAGACTTGGTACGCCAACGTGCCGAAGCGTCGTCCACCGCGTTCTCCACAGCTTTCGCCTGCCTTCTGAGAGGCCTTGATGCGTCGTAACTTCGCCCTGATCGGGCTCGTCTGCGCGGCTGCCGCCTGGGCGGCTCCCGCACTCGCCTACGAGATCGACCCGCTGACCCGTCAGCCGCTGGACAACGCCCTGTCCGTGCGCGTGCGCCCGCAGGCGGTCCAGGTCGTCGCGGTCCCGACGGCCAACGCCTCGCTGAACGCCGCCGACCCGATGGCCTCCACCGTCCCGCAGATGTCGGCGGTGCCGCGCGAGACCGTGGCCTATAGCGGCCCGTACTCGGCCGGCACGATCGTGGTCTCCACCGCCGAGCGCCGCCTGTACTACATTCTCGGCAACGGCGAGGCCCTGCGCTACGGCGTCGGCGTCGGCCGTCCCGGCTTCACCTGGGGCGGCGTCCAGAACATCACCATGAAGAAGGAATGGCCGGATTGGCGCCCGCCGTCGACCATGCTGCGCCGCCGCCCCGACCTGCCGCGCTTCATGAAGGGCGGCATCGAGAACCCGCTCGGCGCCCGCGCCATGTATCTCGGCGGCTCGATCTACCGCATCCACGGCTCGAACGAGCCGGAGACCATCGGTACCGCCGTCTCCTCGGGCTGCATCCGCATGGCCAACGAGGACGTGATCGACCTCTACACCCGCGCCAAGGTCGGCACGAAGGTCATCGTCCAGCGCTGATCGCGTCGATCCCGGACCACGAGCAAAGAAGGCCGGCCGAGACGCCGGCCTTTTTTGCTGCCCCGCCTGCCCTCAGTGGCAGCCGCACCCGCCGCCTCCGCTCCCGCATCCGCCCTTCGCCGCGGTTCCGCCCTTGATCGGGGCGACCTTCGCGGTCTCGCGGTCCAGCCCGCGCTCGGCGAGTTCGTCGAGGTAGGTCGCCCAGCGAGAATCGTATTCGCGGCCGAGCTCGTGCAGGTAGTTCCAGCCGAAGATGCCGGTGTCGTGCATGTCGTCGAAGCCGAGCTTCACCGCGTAGTTGCCGACCGGCTGGATCTCCAGGATCGCCACCGCGCGCTTGCCGCCGATCACCTTGCGCTCGGCCGGCGAGTGGCCCTGCACCTCCGCCGACGGGCTCGACACCCGGAGATATTCGGCCGGCAGCGCGTAGCGCCCGCCGTCGTCGAAGGCGACGTTGAGCACGCGCTTGTCCCCCGACAGCCGGATCTCGGTCGGCCAGCGTTCCTCGGTCACGGTCGGACTCCCTTGTAACGTCTCTTGCGACGTCTCTTGCAACTTCTGAGGCGGGCGGCGCCTCTGCGGCCCTGCACGCGCTTGCCCGCGGGCCTGCGTCCCATCATATGCGCATCCATGCTAGGTTCGTCATCCGATCCCCGCGCGGAAACCGCGTCGTCGCGTTCAGAGTCCCGCATGGGTCATCAGAGCCACCCTCAGCCGGCACCGCTGATCGATCCGTTCCAGCGGGCGATCACGTACCTGCGCATCTCCGTGACCGATCGCTGCGACCTGCGCTGCGTGTACTGCATGTCCGAGGAGATGAACTTCCTGCCCAAGCGCGACCTGCTCACGCTGGAGGAGCTGGACCGGCTCTGTGGGGTGTTCATCGACCGCGGCGTGCGCAAGCTCCGCATCACCGGCGGCGAGCCGCTGGTGCGGCGCGACATCATGCACCTGTTCCGCCGCCTGTCGCGCCATCTCGGCACCGGCGCGCTGGACGAGCTGACGCTTACCACCAACGGCACCCAGCTCGGGCGCTTCGCGGCCGAGCTGGCCGAGCTCGGGATCCGCCGCGTCAACGTCTCGCTCGACACCCTCGACCCCGACAAGTTCCGCGCGATCACCCGCCGCGGCGACCTGCCGGTGGTACTCGACGGCATCGCAGCCGCGCGCGCCGCCGGCATCAAGGTCAAGATCAACGCCGTGGCGCTGAAGGGCGTGAACGAGGACGAGATCGCCGACATGATCGCCTGGGCCCACGGCCTCGGCATGGACATGACGCTGATCGAGGTGATGCCGCTGGGTGAGGTCGACGGCGACCGCACCGACCAGTTCCTGCCGCTCTCGGTCGCCCGCGCCCGCCTGGAGCATCGTTACACGATGACGCCGCTTCCAGACCACACCGGCGGCCCGGCCCGCTACGTCCGCGTCGAGGAGACCGGCGGGCGCCTCGGCTTCATCACGCCGCTGACCCACAATTTCTGCGAGAGCTGCAACCGCGTCCGCCTGACCTGTACCGGCAAGCTCTACATGTGCCTCGGCCAGGAGGACGCCGCCGACCTCCGCTCGGCGCTGCGCGCCTCGCCGGACGACGCGCTCGTCACCGCGGCCGTGGTTGAGGCGATCTCGCGCAAGCCGAAGGGCCACGATTTCGTCATCGAGCGCCAGCGCCCCGCCGCGGTGCCCCGCCACATGAGCGTGACCGGCGGCTGAGACCCGCCCGGCGCTTTTACGCCGGTGATTCTTCCTCGGGTCCACCGATATCGCCCCATTGCGTTACGGTCTCGGATCACGCGCGGGTCCCCCTCTTCCCGCAGGCGGGGAGAGGCCCGCACGGACCTCGTCGTCCGTGCGGGAAGCGAAGGCGGAGCCGAAGCGACGGTGAGGGGGCGCCAACGGACGAGGCTCCTCCGGCTCAGCCCCCTCACCGTCGGCTGCCGCCTCGCTTTGCCGACGACGAGGTCGACAAAGCCCTCTCCCCGCACGCGGGGCGAGGTGATGCGCGTGCGGCGAGCAGCCAAGTGTACGACCGGCAGGAGTACGGATGCCCGAAGCCGGTAGCCCTCGGTTTTCGGAATCACTTGGTTGGACGAAGGCCCGATCCGATCCTCGGCCTCACTCGACGACGATGACGTGGTTCGGCAGTTCGTCGGGGTTTTCGGGACCGGCCGGGACGTGACGCGCCAGCTCCGCGCCGATGCGTTCGATCGCGCGCAGGAGCCCGGCTTCCGCCTCGCCCGCGCGGAGCGCGGCCGTGAGGTCGGCCAGCGTCGTGGTCCATCGCGCGTCGCCGACCCGCTCCAGGATGCCCGTGTCGGCGACGATCTCGGCATGCTGCTCGGCGAGCGACAGGTGGAGCAGGATGCCGGTCCGCCCGCGGGTGCGCCCCAGCCCCCGCGCCCGGAACGCGCGGCGCGCGGCGT
>NZ_VRUT01000198.1:0-7067 GCF_008039465.1 Methylobacterium sp. WL120
GAGCGCGAGCGCGCGCTGGCCGTGGAACGCCGCGACGCCGCGAGGCGCCAGGTCGCGGCACGCCAAGCACGCCTGCGCGAACGCGAGGCCGGACGGCCGATCGCGACCCGCGCCGACCTGTCGGCGCTCCGGGCCGAGCGCGACGCGGCCTTCGCGCCCCTCCGCGAAGCGCTGAGCGACGGCGTTCGGCGCCCGCCGGGCGAGGTCGCAGCCTACGAGCGCCTGGCCCAGGCCGCCGACCGTCTCGCCGACGAGCTCGCCGCCGACGCCGCCCGCGTCGCCGAGCACGCCGCCGACGGCCAGCGCCTCGACGCCGAGATGGCCGAGTCCGCGGCTGCGGACGAGATCCTGGCCGAGATCGAAGCCGAGGCCGCCGAGGGCTTGGCCGCCTGGGCCGACCTCTGGCGCCCGGCCGGCATCGCCGCCGCGACGCCAGCGGAGATGACGACCTGGCTCGGCGAGGCCGAGACCCTGATCGAGGCCAAGGGCGCCCTCGACGAGCGGCGCATCGACCGGGCGCTGCGCACAGAGCGCATCGAGGCGGCGCGGGCGCCGCTGCTGGACTTGGCCGCCCGCGCCGGGCTGGCGGACCTCGTCGGCCTCGACGTGGGGCTGATCCTCGCCCGCATCGAGGAGCGCGTCGCAGGCATCGCGTCCCGCTGGGAGGCGACCCGCGAGGCGAACGCCCGGATCGGCGCCGCCGCGGTCGGGATCGCGCGGTTCACCGCGAGCCTGTCCGACGCCAAGACGAAGCAGGCCGCCTGGCGCAGCGCCTGGGCCGAGGCGGTCCGCGCGATCGGGCTCGACGGCGAGGCCGGGACCGAGATGGCGACCCGCGCGCTCGCCGCCTGGCAGGCGGTGCCGAACATGCTCGCCGAGCGCGAGAACCGCCGCGCGCGGGTCGCCGGCATCGGCCGCGACATGGAGGCCTACCGGGCCGCGGTGACGCCGCTGATCGCGGAGCTGGCGCCCGACCTCGCCCACATCCAGCCGAGCGCCGCCATCCGCAGCCTGCAGAAGCGGCTGCAGGAGGCGCAGGCGAGCGAGACCCGCCGGCGTGAGCTCGCCAAGCGCCTCGACGAGGCCGAACGGGAGGCCGGGGCGGCGATGCGCGCGCGCGACGACGCGCGCGCATCGCTCGCGCGGCTTCTCGCCGACACGGTGCCGGACCTCTCGGCCGAGGCGCAGGACGCGGTCGAGGCCCTGCACGGGCGCCTCGTCGCCCGGCGCGCGTTGCGGGCCGAGGCGCAGGCGCGCCGCGCCGAGCTGGCCCGCGCCGCCGACGGCGTGCCCGAGGAGACGCTGCGCGCCGACCTCGCCGCCATCGATCCGGACGCGATCGAGGCGGGGCTGCGACGTCTGGCGATGGAGGACGAGGACCTCGACCAGCGCGGCAAGACGGCCTTCGCCGAGCGCGACCGGAACGAGCGTCGGCGGGAGGCCCTGGAAGGCGGCACCGGCGCCGAGCTGGCGCTGGCGCAGAAGAAGGCCGCCGAGGCCGAGCTACAGGGCAGCGCCCGGCAATGGGCGGTGCTCAAGCTCGCGAGCCTGATGCTCGGCACCGCGATCGCCCGCCAGCGGACGGGCCAGCAGGACCCGCTGCTGGCCCGCGCCGGCGGAATCATGGCGGCGCTCACCGGGGGCGCGTTCTCCGGCCTCGCGCAGGATTACGACGAGGCCGACAAGGCGCTGATCGTGGCGCGCCGCGCGGGCGGCGAGACGATCCACGTCCAGGGTCTCAGCGAGGGCACCCGCGACCAGCTCTACCTCGCCCTGCGCTTGGCCTACCTTGAGGATTACGCGGGCAAGGCAGAGCCGGCGCCGTTCATCGGCGACGACCTGTTCTCGACCTTCGACGACGCGCGCACCGGGCACGGCCTCGAAGCGCTGGCAGCGATCGGCGACACGGTGCAGCCGATCCTGTTCACCCACCACCGGCACGTGGCCGACCTGGCGCAGGCACGCCTCGGCTCGGCCGTGGACATCATTCCGCTGTAGGGCGACCGTAGCGAGTCTCGAGGTGGGCGAGGTAGGCCTCCGTCCCGAGCGAAGAGCCGGTCGCCCGCTCGAGCAGCGTGTCGGTGGGGAGCCGGCTGCCGTGTTCGTGGACGTGCGTGCGCAGCCAGCCCCGCAGCGGCGCGAAGTCGCCCGTGGCGAGGCCCGGCAGGATTCCCGGCTCGGCGCGCTTGGCCGCGGCGAAGAGCTGGGCGGCGGCCATCGCCCCGAGGGTGTAGGTCGGGAAGTAGCCCCAGGCGCCGCTCGGCCAGTGGATGTCCTGCAGGCAGCCGAGGCGGTCGTTCGGAACGGTGAGGCCGAGCAGGCGGCGCATGC
Organism: Methylobacterium sp. WL120; assembly: GCF_008039465.1. Taxonomy (NCBI): domain Bacteria; kingdom Pseudomonadati; phylum Pseudomonadota; class Alphaproteobacteria; order Hyphomicrobiales; family Methylobacteriaceae; genus Methylobacterium; species Methylobacterium sp. WL120. The sequence continues at coordinate 2,332 of NZ_VRUT01000198.1, forward strand.
CGTCGTTGAACGCGCCCGGCAGGTCGGCCAGTGCGAGGTCGCCGGCGATCAGCGCGGATTCGAGGTCGTAGCGCAGCAGGATGTGGGCCGGATAGGTCGCCTCGTCGGCATCCACCCGGATGAAGCCGGGCTCGACCCGCGTGTGCAGGCGGTGGAGGTTCTCGGCCGTGCAGGCGGCGCCGTCGCGGCCGAACTCCGCCCGCACCAGGGGCGCCAGGAACGCGAAGAACGCGCGGCTGCGGCAGGCCTGCATCTCGACGATCAGCGATTGGCTCTCGTGCAGGCTCATGCCGCGCGCCTTGCCGACGGGCTGGTTGCGCCATGCGGCCGGGCGGCCCTGCTCGTAGAGCGCATGGCCGGTCTCGTGCAGCACGCCCATCAACGCCCGCCCGAAGTTGGCCTCGTCGTAACGGGTGGTGATCCGCACGTCGTCCGTGGCGCCGCCGCAGAACGGATGCAGGCTGATGTCGAGGCGCCCGCGGGTGAAGTCGAACCCGAGCGCCCGCATCAGCGCCAGCCCGATCCGCTTCTGCGCGTCCACCGGGAACGGGCCGTCCAGCGGCAGCGGCGCGGGCTCGCCCGCCTGCCGCTCCTGGGCCGCCGCCACCAGCCCGGGCAGCCGGGCGCGCAGCTCTGCGAAGAGCGGGTCGATGGTCGCGCGGCGCATGCCGGGATCGTACTCGTCGAGCAGCGCGTCGTAGGTCCCGAGCCCGAGCGCCGCCCCCTTGATCGCCCCGATCTCGCGCTGGAGCCGCAGCACCTCGGAGAGATGCGGCAGCAGCAGGCCGAAATCCGACTGCGCGCGGGCCTCGCGCCAGACCATCTCGGCCTTCGAGGTCGCGCGCGAACTCGCCTCGACGAGGTCGCCCGGCACCGAGGCGGCGTGGGCGTGGACGCGGCGCATCTCGGCGAGGTTTTCCGCCTGCCACGGATCGAGCCCCTGCTCGCCGGCGGCGGAGAGCGCGTCGGCGGTCTCGGGTGCGGTCAGGATCTCGTGGGCGAGGCCGCGCAAGGTCGCGAGCTGGTCGGCGCGGCCGTCGGCGGCACCGTCCGGCATCAACGTCTGGGAATCCCAGCCGAGGATGCCGGCGGCGTCGCCGATCGCGTCGAGGCGGGCGAAGCGGCGTTCGAGACCGGAATAGGCGTTCACGATGCGCGAGCCTCTGCGTTGGCGCGCCGGCCTCGCGAGCGGCCGGCTGGGATGGCGGCCTCCGTCATAGGCGCCGGGCGCCAGCGGGAACACCCCGCCTAAAGATCGGAGATCGGCGCGAGCCCGCGCCTTTCGCAGGGAGCGCCCCATATCGTCGCGACGCGCCGAGGGCGCCGTGGGACCGGAGCAGAGTGGTGGATCGCCGTGCCTTCGTCGCCGCAGCCCTGGCCTCCACCGCCCTCGTCGGAGGCCCCGTCGCCCACGCCGCGACCGAACCCAGGTCCGTCGCGAAGGACGGGCCGGTGCGGATCGCCATGCTGCTCTATCCGGGCATGACCGCGCTCGACGTGGTCGGCCCGCAGGAGATCCTTTCAGGCCTCGCGCCCGGCAGCCTGGATCTCGTGGCGCGGGCCGCCGGTCCAGTCGCGAGCGACACAGGGCTCGCCCTCGTCGCCACCGCGGACTTCGAGACCTGCCCCCGCGACCTCGACGTGCTGTTCGTGCCCGGCGGCGACGGCACGCCCGACCAGATGCGCGACGCGGCGGCCCTCGCCTTCCTGCGCGACCGCGCCGGGCGCGCCGCCTGGGTCACCAGCGTCTGCACCGGCTCGCTGATCCTGGGCGCGGCGGGCTTGCTCGCGGGATACCGCGCGACCTCGCACTGGTGCGTGCGCGACGCCGTCCTGCCCCTGCTCGGCGCCGTGCCGGTTGACGAACGGGTCGTGTTCGATCGGAACCGCGTCACCGCGGCCGGCATCTCGGCCGGGCTCGACTTCGCCCTCGCGCTGGCGGCGAGGCTGCGCGGCGCGGACTACGCCCGCACCAGCCAGCTCGTGGCGGAATACGCGCCGCGCCCGCCCTTCGACGCCGGCAGCCCGGCCGCGGCCGGGCCGGCGATCACCCAAGCGGCGGACGCGATCCTTGCGCCCCTCGTCGCGGGCGCGCTGGCGGCGGCCCGCGACCGGTCGCGCACGCCTCCGTGAACGGGCGGCCCGGAACGGGGGCCGCGGGGGCGCATTCTCGCCAACGAAGCGGTCGAGCACCCGACCACCTGGAACCGCTCCGCGAGAAGTCCCCATGATGCTCGGAATGCTCGTCTCGGCCGCGATCGCGGCGCTCGGCCTGCTGGTGGCGATGGGCCTGATTGGGCACCCGGTCGACGGGCAGCTGCTCACGAATTACGGCTGGAGCGGCGTGATCATCGGCGTCGCGCTGTTCGGCTTCTTCGCCTACCTTCAGCGTCGGCGGCCGCGCGCGAGCGCGTGAACCGGATGCCGTCAGGCGATGCGGATCAGCGGCTCGCGACGGATCGCGGGCGTCGCGCCGACCTCGACGCGCTGGCGCTCGCGGGCGATGTAGGCCGTCGGCATCACAGCCTGCATGTCCGCCTCGACCGAAAGCAGGGTCGTGTCCGAATGGCACGGATGCAGGTGGATGATCGCCAGCGCCTTCACGCCGGCGGCCTGGGCGAGCTCCACGCCCTTCTGCCAGGTCGAGTGACCCCAGCCGCGGCAGGTCGGGTATTCGCCGTCGGTGAACATCCCGTCGTAGACCATCAGGTCGGCGCCCTCGACGAAGCGCATCAGCGCGGCGTCCGGCCACGGGTCGGTGTGCTCGATGTCGCTGATGATGCAGAGCCGCTTGCCACCATGCTCGAAGCGATAGCCGACCGAGCCCTGGGGATGGTTGAGCAGGATCGTGTCGACGGTCGCACCGTCGGCGAAGGTCAGCGTCTCGCCCGCGCGGAAGCCGTGATGCTTCAGCGTGCACGGGAGGATGTCGAGGGTCACCGGGAACAGCGGCGGCGAGAACAGGCGGCCGAGCGCGTCCTCGGCGGACTGCCCGTCAAGGTTGCCGCACCAGGTGTTGATCGTGCGCTCGGCGTCGAACACCGCGGGCTTGAAGAACGGCAGGCCGCCGGTGTGATCGAGATGCAGGTGGCTGAAGAGGAGGTCGACCTCCTTCGGCAGGTCCTGGCGGTTGTGCTGGCCGCAATTGTACAGGCCCGAGCCCGCGTCGACGACGAACAGTCGCTCGCCGCAGCGCACCTCGAGGCACGGGGTGTTGCCGCCGAACTCGACGTATTCCGGGCCGCAGACCGGCGTCGAACCACGCACGCCCCAGAAGCGCAGCGTGAGACCGCCGTCCGTTACAGGACTTCTCGACATCGTCATCACGGATCGTTTTCGTTCGGATGGTCCGGTCGCCTTCGATCTGGAACCGTTCTCCGCTCCGGCGTCAATGCGACCGAGGCGGTGGGCGGACGGTGGTTTCCTCATCGCCGCTCTCTGACAGAGTTTGAGATGGGTGGGCCCCGCAGGCTGCGATGTGCGAGCCCGCACATGGGATAAGTCCCATCCACGCCTCGCGTTTCGGATTTCACGGCCTGTCGGCGAGCGCGAGCGGTCCGGTCGCCCTGCGGCCGAGCCCCGCCGGATCGACCGCCCAGCCGGCCCGGACGAAGCGCGGGATCCGGTCCTCGAAGCGGGCGTCGAGGCCGCCGAAGGGATCGGGGCCGCGCTCGAAGGACGGGACGAAGCCGGCCATGCGGGTCGGCGACAGGGCCGAGCTTGGCGCGGCCCAGGCGGCCCAGGTCGCCTCCGGCACCGGCACCGGCACCGGCGGCGCGCGGCGCCTCGCCGGGATGACCACCGTCTCCAGCCCGGCATAGGCCAGCGCCTCGGGCCGGCTGACCTCGCCGAGCGAGGTGCCCTTGGCGGCGAGCGCCGCCCAGAAGGCGTGCTGGCCGCCGTCGGAATAGGTGGTGCGCATCGCCGCCGCCCCGTCCTCGACGAGGGCGGCGATCCGCGCCTCCTCCGCGGCGCGCCGGGTGGCGACGGCGGCTTCCCTGCCTGAGTCCTTCGAGGGCGCGAAGGCGTAGCGCCCGCCCACGACGGAAACCTGAAGTTCCTCCCCCGTGGCCTCGAACCGGTCGGCGCCCGCCTTCAGCTCGCGCCAGAACGCGATGTTCGGGTCGGTGCGGTAGCGCGCCATGTTCTCGGCGGTCATCCGGAACGGGTAGGACTGGAACTGGAACGCAGACTGCCCGCCCTTCAGCGCGTCGCGGGCGATCGCGTAGATCTCGCCTACGGTGTTGTCCATCATCGCGAAGCAGCCCATCGACGAGCATACGCCGTGGACCATCACCGCCGAGCCGGTGCCGCCATGCGCCCGGTCGTAGGCGTTCGGGTAGCCGACGTCGAAGGACAGGTAGTAGTGCGAGTTCGGGTTCATCTGCCGCTGCGGCACGCTGTAGAACCCCTCCGGCGTCTGCCGGTCGCCACTCTTGCGCTTCGGCCCGAGCTGGCCCGACCAACGGCAGATCGGGAACGTCTTGACGTAGACGAAGCGCCCGCCGGCCCCCTTCTTCCACACCTCGATCTCGGATTCCCTCTTGTAGGCCCGGAACAGCACCGGCGCTTGCGGGCTCGTGCCCTTGGCCGCCATCAGCGCGAGGGTGGCGCCCGGGATCGGCGCCTCGGCCTTGGCGTTCTGCGCCGACGCCTGACCCGCGACCAACAGGGCGAGCACGACGGAAAACCCCGACGCGACGAGACCTCTCAGGGGGTGGGCGGGACGCATCGCG
>NZ_VRUT01000199.1:0-6913 GCF_008039465.1 Methylobacterium sp. WL120
CCTTCTCCTCGGGTGCCTTGTCGATCTGGTCGTAGGCCGTGAACGTCGCCCCGCCGGACTCCGCCAGGACCTTCGTGATCGCCGCCGTCAGCGACGTCTTGCCGTGGTCGACGTGACCGATCGTGCCAATGTTGCAGTGCGGCTTCGTGCGGGCAAACTTCTCTTTGGCCATGGTAGCCTCCGGTTCGGTGAGTGGTGCGCGCCGGGCCTGCGGTCAGGCCGGCGTCGCGGATGGGATGTCGAGGATCGGCTTACGCGTTCTGGAGCTAGGCGTACTTGGCGATGACCTTGTCGGCTTCGCCGCGCGGCACTTCCTCGTAGTGGTCGAACTGCATCGTGAAGTTGGCGCGGCCCTGCGAGAAGGAGCGCAGCTGGTTCACGTAGCCGAACATGTTGGCGAGCGGCACCATCGCGTTGATGACGTTCGCGTTGCCGCGCATGTCCTGGCCCTGGATCTGGCCGCGGCGGGAGTTGAGGTCGCCGATCACCGAGCCGGTATACTCTTCCGGCGAGACGACCTCGACCTTCATCACCGGCTCGAGCAGCACGGAGCCGCCCTTCTGCAGCGCCTCGCGGAGAGCCGCGCGGGACGCGATCTCGAAGGCCAGCGCCGAGGAGTCCACGTCGTGGTAGGCGCCGTCGATCAGCTCCACCTTGATGTCGACCACCGGGAAGCCGGCGAGGATGCCGGCGCCGAGGACCGAGTTGAGGCCCTTCTCGACGCCCGGGATGTACTCCTTCGGCACCGCGCCGCCGATCACCTTCGAGGCGAACTCGAAGCCCTTGCCGGGCTCGTTCGGCTCGACCACGAACTTCACCCGCGCGAACTGGCCGGTACCACCGGTCTGCTTCTTGTGGGTGTAGTCGATCTCGGTCCGGCGGGTCAGCTTCTCGCGGTACGCCACCTGCGGCTGACCGATGTTCGCGTCGACCTTGTAGGTGCGGCGCAGGATGTCGACCTTGATATCGAGGTGGAGTTCGCCCATCCCGCGAAGGATGGTCTGGCCCGACTCCTGGTCGGTGGAGACGCGGAAGGACGGGTCCTCGGCCGCGAGTTTGGCGAGCGCGATGCCGAGCTTTTCCTGGTCCGCCTTCGACTTCGGCTCGACCGCGATCTCGATGACGGGCTCGGGGAACTCCATCTTCTCGAGGATCACGACCTTGACCGGGTCCGACAGCGTGTCGCCGGTGCGGGTGTCCTTGAGGCCGGCGAGGGCGACGATGTCGCCGGCGAAGGCCTCCTTGACGTCCTCACGGTTGTTGGCGTGCATCAGGAGCATGCGGCCGACGCGCTCCTTCTTGTCGCGCGAGGAGTTGAGCACGTTGGCGCCCGACTCGATCTTGCCCGAGTACACGCGGCAGAACGTGATCGTCCCGACATGCGGGTCGTCCATGATCTTGAAGGCGAGCATCGAGAAGGGATCGCTGTCGGTCGGATGACGGACGATCTCTTCCTCGGTCTTGAAGTCGAGGCCCTTGATCTCGCCGCGGTCGGCGGGAGACGGCAGGTAGTCGACGACCGCGTCGAGCAGGGGCTGCACGCCCTTGTTCTTGAAGGCCGAGCCGCAGAGCACCGGGTGGAAGGCGCGCAGCTGCACGGCGCGGCGGACGAGCATGCGAAGGGTCTCTTCGCTCGGCTCGACGCCGTCGAGGTAGGCGGTCATCGCCTCGTCGTCGAGTTCGACGCAGGCTTCGATCATCTTGGTGCGATACTCGACCGCCTGATCCTTGAGGTCGGCCGGGATCTCTTCCTCGTCGTAGTTGGCGCCGAGCGCCTCGCCCGACCAGACGATCGCCTTCATCTTGATCAGGTCGATCACACCGCGGAAGGTGCTCTCGGCGCCGATCGGCAGCTGCAGGCAGACCGGCTTGCCCGCGACGCGCGTGATGATGTCGGCCACGCACTTGAAGAAGTCGGCGCCGATCTTGTCCATCTTGTTGACGAACACGACGCGCGGCACGTCGTACTTGTCGGCCTGGCGCCAGACGGTCTCGGTCTGGGGCTCGACGCCCTGGTTGCCGTCGAGCACGCACACCGCGCCGTCGAGCACGCGGAGCGAGCGCTCCACCTCGATGGTGAAGTCGACGTGTCCGGGCGTGTCGATGATGTTCAGGCGCTTCTCGCGCCAGAAGCACGTCGTCGCGGCGGACGTGATCGTGATGCCGCGCTCCTGCTCCTGCTCCATCCAGTCCATAGTGGCGGCGCCCTCATGGACCTCGCCGATCTTATGGGACTTGCCGGTGTAGTAGAGGATCCGCTCGGTTGTCGTGGTCTTGCCGGCATCAATGTGGGCCATGATGCCGAAGTTGCGGTAGTCCTCGATCGCGTGGGTGCGGGGCATCGGGATCTCTCCGAAAGGGGCGTCGGGCCGCTTACCAGCGGTAGTGCGAGAAGGCGCGGTTGGCTTCAGCCATCCGGTGCGTGTCTTCCCGCTTCTTGACGGCGTTGCCGCGATTGTTCGCGGCATCGAGGAATTCGGCCGACAGGCGCTCGACCATGGTGCGGTCGTTGCGGCCGCGGGCGGCCTGGATCAGCCAGCGGATCGCCAGCGCCTGACGGCGCTCGGTGCGGACCTCGACGGGAACCTGGTAGGTCGCGCCGCCGACGCGGCGGGAGCGCACCTCGATCATCGGTGCGACGTTCTCGAGCGCGGCGCGGAACACCTCGATCGGGTTGGCGCGGGCGCGGTTCTCGACGATCTCGAAGGCGCCGTAGACGATCCGCTCGGCGACCGACTTCTTGCCCTCGTACATGATCGAATTCATGAACTTGGTGAGCACGATGTCCCCGTACTTCGGGTCCGGGATGATCTCACGCTTTTCGGCGGAATGGCGACGGGACATGGCGGGTTCTTTCGAACGACAAAGGGTCTAAGCACCCCGCGCAGGCCGCCTTGAGCAACTCCCTTCGGAGCACCGGCGACATCCTTACGAGGCAGTGGAATGCCGTGATATCCGCCCAGACCAAACGTCCGGGCGGGTCGTGCTTACTTCGGACGCTTGGCGCCGTACTTGGAGCGGCGCTGCTTGCGGTTCTTGACGCCCTGCGTGTCGAGCACGCCGCGCAGAATGTGGTAGCGCACGCCCGGAAGGTCCTTCACGCGGCCGCCACGGATCATGACGACCGAGTGCTCCTGAAGGTTGTGGCCTTCGCCGGGGATGTAGCCGATCACCTCGAAGCCGTTGGTGAGGCGGACCTTGGCGACCTTGCGGAGCGCCGAGTTCGGCTTCTTCGGGGTCGTCGTGTAGACGCGGGTGCAGACGCCGCGCTTCTGCGGGCAGGCGTTGAGCGCCGGCACCTTGTTGCGGCTCCGCTGGATCTTCCGCGGCTGCGCGATCAGCTGGTTGATCGTCGGCATCTGGTGCCCTCTTCCTCCGGATCGCGGCGCTGCGCGATCCCGTGCGACGTAACGTGGCTCCCTGCGGAGCCGCCCACGAATGCCCCCGAAGGGGGATCCGCAAAACGAATATTCGCCAGGGGTCGGTGAGGACCCTTGGCGCGCTGTCGGCAGAGGAGCACCCCTGTTGAGGCAGGCGCGCTCGTACCTACTGATCTGACGAGGACGTCAGGCGATGTGAGCCTTCGACGGTGGTTCGGCGCGTCGTCGACGGTCGGTCGGGCTTGTCGCCCAGCCTCGTCAGCAGCCCCCGGGCCGTTCGAAGTGGCGCGCTTCTAGCCTCCATCGCCGGGTGGGTCAATGGTTTCCGGCCGATAATCTCGCCTCCGACGAGAGGTTAAGGTTTTATGCGGGGCGGCGGCGGGCCGAAGCGATTGTCGCCCGGGTCGCCCTGGCGGATCAGGACGGCGAAGAACAGCCATGCGCCGGCGATCAGGGCGAGTAGGCTGCTGACCACGACGACCGCAACGGCGGCGTCTCCGGCGTTCGACAGCGCCAGGGGAACCGCCGCCAACCCCGCTACGAGCGGAACGATCGGCAGCCAGCTCCACCAGCCGCTGCGGTTCACGTCGTGGCACCTCTTGGTCGCGAGCGCGATGCCAGCCCAGGCTGCGACGAGCGAAGCGATCTGGCCGAAGACCGGGATCCAGCCCAGCAGCAGGTTGAGGGCGAACAGGACGAGGAAGCCGTAGAGCCAGTAGTCGCCGAGGGCGACGCGTCCGTTCGGGCTGAGATAGAAGCGCGTCCAGTCCGGTCTGGCTGCTCCGTGGAGCGCCACCGGGTGCGTCGGAGCCTCCGGGAAGGCCGGCACGACGCCGGGAATCAGGTACAGGTCGCGCGCCGTTCCGATCGGCCGGGCCGAATCGCCCGATCCGGGCTCGACCTGGAAGTCGACCGCCTCGCCGGCGCGCGGGGCGGCGCTGCGCAGGTCGGTCAGGCCGTAGGCGTAGCGGCGTCCGTCGTCGCCCGCGACGAGGCCCGGGGCCGAGGCTTCCGCAACCGCCAGAACGCGTCCCCGCATCGCCCCGAAATCCTCGTCTCCGCCCGATGCGGTGCTGTGTTCCCCGTGCGGGGCGGCCCGTCAATCCTGGCGAGGCGTGCCGGATCGGGGCAGGTCGTGCCGGATGCGGGCCGACATCGCTCACGGAAGATTAAAGCGATTGGTCGAATTCTCCGCTTCGTCGGGGCGGCGCGCTGCGCCCCCGGCGGTTCGCGATGTCGACGGTCAGGGTGATGCGTATGGGTAGCGTTTCGAGTGCGGCCGAGAACGTCGTCCCCTTCCGGCGGATCGCCGCCGCGGGCCGGCCTCTGCCGTACGAGGGCGGGGTGCGCGAGGGGCAGGCCCGGCGCCGGTCCGAGCAGCGCGCGCTGATGGATGCGGTCTACGCCACGGGGACGCTTACGGTGGCCGCGGGCGACCGCGAGACCAAGCTCATCGCGTCCCGCCTGCAGGTCTACGGGTTCCTCACCGTGGAGGAGGTCGAGCCGGAGGGCTCGCTGCGCCGCCTGCGCCCCTCCGAGGCGATCCGCGCCCGCGCCGAGCGGCCGTGGCGCCTGTCGAAGCCGGCCTATGCCGGGCTTTCGGTCAGCATCCCGACCGTTGACGATTTTCTGTTCGAGCCGACGGGTTTTTCGGCCTGAGATTTACTCAGCCCGCGCTTTTCGATTCGTGGGCCCTGACATGAGGAAGCGCGCCGCCCTCTCGGGCCGGCGCGCTTCTTCGTTTTAGGTAGCTGATTCGAGGAGGCGCGGGACTTACGCCTCGCCCTCGTCGAGCTCGTCCTCGGTCGGCTTGGCGTTCTCGAGGATCTTCTCGGCGACGAGCCCGGAATTCTGCCGGATCGACGCCTCGATCTTGCCGGCGATCTCGGGGTTGTCGCGCAGAAACCCCTTCGAGTTCTCGCGCCCCTGGCCGAGGCGCTGGCTGTTGTAGGAGAACCAGGCGCCGGACTTCTCGACGATGCCGGCCTTGACGCCGAGGTCGATCAGCTCGCCGACCTTCGACACGCCCTCGCCGAACATGATGTCGAACTCGACCTGCTTGAACGGCGGCGCGACCTTGTTCTTGACGACCTTGACGCGGACCTGGTTGCCGATCGCCTCGTCGCGATCCTTCAGGGTCGAGATGCGGCGGATGTCGAGGCGGACCGAGGCGTAGAACTTCAGCGCGTTGCCGCCGGTGGTCGTCTCCGGGCTGCCGTACATCACGCCGATCTTCATCCGGATCTGGTTGATGAAGATCACCATGCACTTCGAGCGCGAGATCGAGCCGGTGAGCTTGCGCAGGGCCTGGCTCATCAGGCGCGCCTGGAGGCCGGGCTGGCTGTCGCCCATCTCGCCCTCGATCTCGGCGCGGGGCGTCAGTGCCGCCACCGAGTCGACCACGAGCACGTCGATGGCGCCGGAGCGCACCAGCGTATCGGTGATTTCGAGCGCCTGCTCTCCGGTATCGGGCTGCGAGATCAGCAGGTCGTCGAGCTGGACGCCGAGCTTGCGCGCATAGATCGGATCGAGGGCGTGCTCGGCGTCGACGAAGGCGCAGACGCCGCCCGTCTTCTGGGCCTCGGCGATGGTGTGGAGCGCGAGCGTGGTCTTGCCCGAGGATTCCGGCCCGTAGATCTCGATGACGCGGCCCCGCGGCAGGCCGCCGACGCCGAGCGCGATGTCGAGGCCGAGCGAGCCGGTCGAGACGGTCTCGACCTCCGCGATCTTGTCGTTCTTGCCGAGCCGCATGATCGAGCCCTTGCCGAAGGCCCGCTCGATCTGGGACAGCGCGGCGTCGATCGCCTTCGCCTTGTCCTTGTCCACCATGCCGGGGGTTTCCACCACTTTCAGTGCGGCCTGAGCCATCGTTCGGCATCCTTATGCAGGGGTTGGGCGCGCATCTCAATGCGCCGGAACCTGCATTTGATGTACCTGTTTTGTTCTTATCCAGCAAGGGTGGAATCGCCCCCATAAGGAGTCATTTCCGCGCCTGCCCGCCGCCTTACGGCTCGGCCATCGTCGCCTTCACCGTCTCGACGAGCTGCTTGAGGCTGAAGGGCTTGGGCAGGAAGTTGAAGGTCTCGCCCTCGGGCAGGTTCTTGCGGAACGCGTCCTCGGCGTAGCCCGAGACGAAGATCACCTTGAGCTCCGGCAGGTGCTTGCGAATCTCGCGCAGCAGGGTCGGGCCGTCCATCTCCGGCATCACCACGTCGGAGACGACGAGGTCGATCTGATGGCCGCCCTCGCGCACGATGTGGAGCGCGTCGATGCCGGAGGCGGCCTCGAGCACGGTGTAGCCGCGGGCCGAGAGCGCGCGGCTGTTGACGGCGCGGACCGGATCCTCGTCCTCGACGAGGAGAATCACCCCCTGCCCGGTATGGTCGGCCGAGGGCTTTCGCGGAGGCGTCTTCGGAGCGGGTGCCGCCGGCGGATCGCCGACGAGGACGAAGTTCTCGCCCCCCGGCTGCGCGCCGGCCGCAGAAACGGACGCGTCGGCCGCGGCCGGCGGCAGCGCCGGCGCCGGCTCGGGC